>NZ_CP032663.1:4040000-4141308 GCF_016647575.1 Proteus vulgaris | reverse complement strand
GGCGGACTCCCCTAAAAAAACAAGACTAAAAAATAAACAGGAAAAATGCAGTTAAACACTGTGTGCCTAAATACAAAGTGCACAACACCGTTCCTCTTCAATTCTTAATAAGGAACAACTCTTGGTGACAACGATTTTTTTTACATCGTGACTCACGATCGCAGACTGGCTATTCTGATCGTGACGGGGGATCATATCGCAAAATGAAACGAAGATCCTCTTTCTTTTGCACAGTTTTTATGGTTTTTATCCACAGGCTTGCTGATTTACGATAATTCACCAAATGAAATATGCAAAGGCGTTCTAGTGTACTTGAGTCGTCCTATAAATAGCAATTGGGGATAACTTTCTCTTTGCATAAATCTCCCTTTCTTATAGTAAGTGATCAAATATCTCTCATTTGATCCACTAAAGATCCTTGCGCTTTCACCATGAGTCCGTATAATCTTGCACCCTGCGTGCTTGTACCAACAAAGTCACTTATTAAGACCTTTTTTAGGCCGCTAATAAGCGTACTCGTTGCGCATAAGTCAGGATTGATTATCGGGTTTGCTAAAAAAGACGACAAAAATCGGTACTTAAAGCGTCATCTTCATTGACGCATTTGAGTGATTTTATTACAATCCCGCATCTTTCCATCATTGATGCTGCGATTGAAGTACCGGTTTGTTTATTTATTGCACGCCTGTCTGTCAACGCATTTGCTGAATCAGTAATTATATTAAGTAGGTAGAAATCGCCATGAAACGCACTTTTCAACCGTCTGTACTGAAGCGCAACCGTAACCACGGCTTCCGCGCTCGTATGGCCACTAAAAATGGTCGTCAGGTTCTGGCTCGCCGTCGTGCGAAAGGCCGCGCTCGTCTGACCGTTTCTTCGAAATAATAAAAGCTAACCATTCCGTGGTTAAGCTCGCTTTTCCAAGGGAGTTACGTTTGTTAACTCCCAAGCATTTCAATTTTGTTTTCCAGCAACCACAACGTGCGAGTTCTCCAGAAGTTACTATTTTGGGTCGCCAGAATGAGCTGGGGCATCCCCGCATCGGTCTAACAATCGCAAAGAAAAACGTTAAACGTGCTCATGAGCGTAATCGCATTAAACGATTAGCCCGTGAATACTTTCGTTTACATCAGCATGAATTACCGCCGATGGATTTTGTGCTATTAGTAAGAAAAGGGGTTGCTGAACTTGATAACCATCAATTGACGGAAGTATTGGGTAAATTATGGCGTCGTCATTGTCGCTTGGCTCAAAAGTCCTGATCTTGCTGATTAGGGGCTATCAACTGGGGATTAGTCCTCTGTTGGGGCCTCGTTGTCGTTTTAATCCTACATGCTCTAATTACGGAATTGAGGCATTGCGCAGGTTTGGAATGATAAAAGGTAGTTGGTTAACAGTGAAACGCATATTAAAATGCCACCCTTTACACGAAGGTGGTGATGATCCTGTCCCACCTAGAAAAAACGACGATAACAGAGAAAATTAACGATGGATTCGCAACGCAATCTTCTATTCATCGCTTTGCTGTTCGTTTCTTTCCTGATCTGGCAGCAGTGGGAGGGTGATAAAGTTTCACAAAACACCACCACTACCGCTCAGGTCTCGCAACAAGCGGACGTGCCAAGCAGTGATAGTCTTGCTGTAATTGGTAACAGCAATGAGCAGGCAAAATTGATTACCGTAAAAACTGACGTACTTGATATTCGTATCAATACTCAGGGCGGTACTATCGATGAGGCTGATTTGTTAGCCTATCCCGCCGAGCTTAATTCACAGACACCTTTCCGTTTACTGGAAACTACACCACAATTCCTGTATCAGGCTCAAAGTGGCTTAATCGGCCCAGATGGTCCAGATCAGAAATCTCGCCCAGTTTATAGTGCTGATAAAAACGAATTCGTACTTGGTGAAAACCAAGATGAATTACGCGTACCTATGACTTTCGTAAATGAAGAAGGCGTGAAATTCGTCAAAACCTTCATTCTGAAGAAAGGTCAGTACGATATCGGTATTGATTACAAAATTGAGAATACAACAGATAGAACGCTGACCATGAACTTCTACGGCCAGTTAAAACAATCTGTTAAATTGCCAGAAAGCCGTGATACAGGTAGCAGCAACTTTGCGCTACACACTTATCGTGGTGCGGCATACTCATCAGATGAAACCAACTATAAAAAATATAGTTTTGGTGATATCGAAGATAAAAACTTATCTCTAACCACAAATAATGGTTGGGTTGCAATGTTACAACAGTACTTTGCAACAGCATGGGTTCCTTCTAAAGATAGTCAGAACAATAACTTCTATTCTATCACTTTAGAAAACAAATCTATTGCTCTGATTGGTTATAAATCAGCACCGGTGACAATTGCACCAAATAGCAGTGCTGATATCAGCTCAACATTATGGGTTGGTCCTGAAATTCAGTCAGAAATGTCAGCCATTGCGCCACATTTAGACCTGTCTGTAGACTACGGTTGGTTATGGTTTATCTCTCAGCCACTGTTTAAACTGTTGAAATTCCTTCACAGCTTTATCGGTAACTGGGGCTTCTCCATCATCATGATCACCTTTATCGTTCGTGGTATCATGTACCCGCTGACTAAAGCACAGTACACCTCCATGGCGAAAATGCGTTTACTGCAACCAAAACTGGCTGCACTGCGTGAGCGTATTGGTGATGACAAACAACGTATGAGCCAAGAAATGATGGCGTTATACAAACAAGAGAAAGTGAATCCTCTGGGTGGTTGTTTACCACTGATTATCCAGATGCCAATCTTCCTTGCGTTGTATTACATGCTGATGGGCTCTGTTGAATTACGTCATGCACCATTCATGTTATGGATCCAAGACTTGTCTGCGCAAGATCCGTACTACATCCTGCCATTATTAATGGGTGTGACAATGTTCATCATTCAGAAACTGTCTCCAACAGCAGTCACTGATCCGATGCAACAAAAAATCATGACCTTTATGCCGGTTGTATTTACCGTATTCTTCCTGTGGTTCCCATCAGGTCTGGTTCTGTACTATATCGTCAGTAACTTAGTGACCATTATCCAGCAGCAGTTAATTTACCGCGGTCTGGAAAAACGTGGCTTACACAGCAGAGACAAAAAATAAGGTCACATGAGGAAAAACCTCTTCCTTGGTTACATTCAAAGGAAAGTGACATAAAATAGCGAAGGCGGTCTACAATGACCGCCTTCTGTTTTTTATATTGATATGATTATTCTGATTAAGCGAGTACACCATGCATAGCACTGATACTATCGTCGCTCAGGCCACACCTCCGGGAAGAGGCGGTGTTGGTATCCTACGCGTTTCTGGCCCTAAAGCGGCCCTTGTGGCACAAACCGTTTTAGGCAAGTTGCCTAAACCTCGTTATGCCGATTATCTGCCATTTCGCAATGATGACAACTCAGTACTTGATCAGGGTATCGCCCTTTTCTTCCCTAATCCGAACTCATTTACAGGTGAAGATGTTCTAGAACTACAAGGCCATGGCGGCCCCGTTATTCTGGATTTATTACTAAAACGTATTTTACAAATTCCCGGTGTGCGTATTGCAAACCCTGGGGAATTCTCTGAACGTGCATTTTTAAATGACAAGCTTGATTTAGCACAAGCAGAAGCGATTGCCGATTTAATTGATGCCAGCTCAGAACAAGCGGCTCGTTCAGCAATTAATTCATTGCAGGGTGCATTTTCCTCTCATATTAACGAAATGGTGGAATCATTAACTCACCTACGTATCTATGTTGAAGCTGCCATTGATTTCCCTGATGAAGAGATTGATTTTCTTTCTGACGGCATCATCGAAGGAAAACTTAACGCGGTTATTGCTGAATTAGATGACGTTCGTGCTCAAGCTCGCCAAGGTAGCCTGTTACGTGAAGGGATGAAAGTGGTTATCGCTGGTCGCCCTAATGCGGGCAAATCAAGCCTATTAAATGCATTAGCAGGTCGAGAAGCAGCTATTGTCACAGATATTGCTGGTACAACTCGTGATGTATTGCGTGAGCATATTCATATTGATGGAATGCCTTTACATATTATCGATACAGCAGGCTTACGTGAAGCCAGTGATGAAGTTGAACGCATTGGTATTGAACGTGCTTGGAAAGAGATTGAGCAAGCAGACAGAGTGCTATTTATGGTTGATAGCACCACAACCGATGCCACAACACCTGAAGATATCTGGCCTGAATTTATGGCTCGTTTACCAAATACCTTGCCTGTTACTGTTATTCGTAATAAATCAGATTTAACAGGGGAAAATGTCGAGATCACGGCACAAGGTAACTACCCGATGATCCGCTTATCTGCTCGTGATGGTATGGGTATTGAGTTACTTCGCGATCACCTAAAAGAAGCGATGGGCTTTAACAGCAATACTGAAGGTGGTTTCTTGGCTCGTCGTCGCCATTTGCAGGCATTAAATACCGCGGCAGAACATTTACAGCAAGGTCATGAACAACTGGTGTATGCAAAATCAGGTGAATTATTAGCTGAAGAGCTACGACTGGCTCAGCAAGCATTAAGTGAGATCACTGGTGAATTTACTTCAGATGACTTATTAGGCCGTATTTTCTCAAGCTTCTGTATTGGGAAGTAACCATTAAATATTACCTGCTATAGCGTGTAAATTTTAATTTAACGGTTATAGCAGGTAAAGTTCGATTTACACGCTATAACCACTAAACCTTGATCTACACGCTATAACCGGTATATTAGACATTAACGCCTATAACCGGTAGAAAATGATGATTATAATTAACGCCTATCAACTCAGCGTACATCTAAAAGATGTCCGATTAACAAAAAAACTTTCTCAAGGTAAAGTCGCCCAAAAAGTGGGAATTCGACAAGACACCGTGTCCAATTTTGAACTTAACCCTAATTCCACCAAACTAGAAACCTTTTTCAAACTACTCTCCGCACTAAATTTAGAGATGGAAATTCATCCTAAAGATGCTAAAAATAATTTAGCGCACAAAAGTGAATGGAAAGAGGAGTGGTAAATGGCGAGCCTTGATGTGTATATGAATGAATATCATGTGGGCATTTTTACTAAAAAAAGCTCAGGTGCGCATTCATTTCAATATGCTGAAGATTGGGTTAATCAACCGGGAAGTCGCCCTATATCTCTTTCTATGCCACTACAACTTCAAGAATATCAAGGAGATTGTGTCTATAATTTCTTTGATAATCTTTTACCTGATAATACTGAAATTAGAAATCGTATTGTGAGTCGCTATAATGCAAACTCAAATCAACCATTTGATCTATTAGCTGCCGTGGGTGCGGATACGGTTGGTGCATTACGGTTACTTCCTAGTGGTAGTACACCAGCTAATATAAAAAAAATAGAATATAACGAACTTGATAACGCTGAACTTGAAAAAATACTATTAGGATATCAATCCAATACACCACTCGGTATGCTTGAAGAATATACTGATTTCAGAATTTCTATTGCTGGTGCGCAAGAAAAAACAGCATTACTTTTAAAAGATGATCATTGGTGCGTACCACATAATAATACGCCGACTACACATATAATTAAGCTACCCATTGGTGTTATTGAGGGGCATTCCTACACAATGGATTTATCCGATAGTGTAGAAAATGAATATCTTTGTACCTTAATTGCCAAAGAATTTGATCTTCCTGTTCCTCACTGCTTTATTGTTAAAACAGAAAATATTAAAGCGCTTGCTGTAGAACGCTTTGATAGAAAATACTCATCAGATAAATCGTGGATAATACGCTTACCCCAAGAAGATTTTTGCCAAATTCTAAATATACCTTCAGCTCTAAAATATGAAAATGAAGGAGGACCTGGCATTATTAGTATAATGAATTATTTGCTTGGTTCATCAAATGCTGATCCAGACCGTTTTCATTTTATGAAGGCACAAGTACTATTTTGGCTTTTGGCTGCAACAGATGGGCATGCAAAGAATTTCTCTGTTTTTATCAATCAAGAAGGACGTTTTCACCTCACGCCTCTTTATGACATCATGTCTATCTATCCCTATTTTGAAGGACGAGGGTTTAATCCACGAGATGCAAAACTCGCTATGGGATTACAGGCAAGCCGACGCAAAAAATATGCCATAGAGCAAATTTTTCCTCGCCATTTTTACCAAACAGCCGAAGCTGTCGGCTTCGATCCTTCATTGATGACAGATATTCTTCGTTATTTTTATAAAGAAATGGACGATGCCATCAAACGCGTAAAACAACAACTACCTGATGATTTCCCTTCTGAAATTCGCAATAAGATATTGGATGGAATGAAAGCTCGCTCGGCAAGATTAGCCAATATTTAGCAGCTTACCTGCTATAGCGTGTAAACCTTAATTTAACGGTTATAGCAGGTAAAGTTCGATTTACACGCTATAGTCGTTTTTTAATAATTAAGTGATAGCTTTACTCATCTTTGTAGTTTGTTTTTTAAACAATTAATCCTTATTTATACTAATCAACATTACTATATTTTCCAGAAAGAAAATCATAGGAGATATCTATGGCCACGACTTCTTTTAGCAAAAATTTCATTGTTAAGGACAAACAGTCTATTGAACTTATACAGAATGCTTTAAGTTATCCTCGACATATAAAAATAGTAAAACGGAATTACGAAACAGAAAATAGACAAGGAATTGCGTTATTAAAACAACGATTGTCCAACTTGGAAAACTACTAAAAGAGTTTGGTAAAGAAACAACAATTAAACTCTTAAGTAGTTTTTCTAATAATTTAAATTGTGACGTTGAGAAATTTTTAACTTCTTCTACTAAAGCAATAAGATTTGAGCAAACTAATAATGCACAAACCTATTTAATATTAAATGATAATGGTGAAATTCTTGCTTACTTCTCTTTATCCTTTAAAGAACTTATTCTTGATAATGCAAAAATAAGTAAAACAAAAATACAACAACTCGATGGAATTTCTAAAAAAGCTGAAAGAATTAAAGCTTTTCTTATTGGTCAAATTGGGAAAAACACATCTATAATAAATAACCCTATTTCTTTAAAGTTAATCTTGAATGAGATTTATGCTGTCTTATCAGAAGCAAAAGCCCTTATTGGTGGTAGGATCATTATATTAGAATGGGAAAATAATAAAAATCTAATTCAACTTTATCAAAGATATGGTTTTACACTAATTGAAACCGAGAACAATTGTCCTTATTCTCTTCGCACTCTTTATATTCATATTATTGAAGAATAATAATAAATTAAATATCAATAAATAATACTTAGTTAAAATATTTATTTTTACATTTAATAAATAAAACTGATTACGCAATCGTTTACTTTTTACTTTTTCTATCTTGAATAAAGATCAATATATCTAACACGTATTAATACCATTATTAAATGTGCTTTTTAATGATCTAAATATAGAAAATCAGTCAATGACAATGCTAAACTTCGTTTTTAGTTAACTGGGTAAATATCCCCCTTATATTTAAGAGTCTATCGTGAGAACGCTTTATTTTACTGCGCTGACAACAGGCATTCTTTCTGCCATTTGGGCATTTGTTGCTAATCAATTTGACTTATTAAGCTGGGCTGGCTTTTTAGGTTGTACCGCCTATTTTGCTTATCCTAAAGAGGGTATTAAAGGATTAGCTGTCACTATGGCTACTATTATGAGTGGCGTAATTTGGGCATTGGCGATTATTTATGGTAGCCAAGTATTTAGTGATATTTCCATTTTTGGCTATGCTGTCACAGGTGTTATTGCCTTTGTGATGTGTATTCAAGCTAAAAGTGCACTACTCGCTTATATTCCCGGTACCTTTATTGGAGCATGCACTATATTTGCCGCTCAAGGGGATCTCTCTCAAACTATCCCTTCATTAATCGTTGGCGTTTTATTTGGTTACTCGATGAAAATGAGTGGACTTTGGGTTGCCAATAAATGGCCAAAAACAGCATAATTTATGCTAACTCAAATCTAAAAGCGGTATTTAGTTATGCTAAAGCCGCTTTTTTCTTTCTTAGCTATATAGTCAGCAATATAGTTAGTTATATAGTTAGCAAGGCACAATCATCGGTGTCCCAACAACAGGATCAGGAATAATTTGGCATTCCAAATCAAAAACTTGTTTGATTAGCGCTTGATTGATAATAGATTTTGGCTCTCCTTGCGCAATGATTTTTCCTTTCACCATCACCACCAAATTATCGGCATAACGACACGCTTGGTTTAAGTCATGTAAGACGGCAACAACGGTACGCCCCTGTTGTTGATTGAGTTTTCGAAATATATTGAGTAATTCAATTTGATAAGCAATATCTAAATATGTTGTTGGTTCATCTAGCAGTAAAATCTCTGTTTGTTGCGCTAATATCATCGCCACCCAAACACGTTGCCGTTGACCGCCAGATAACGAATCTACTGTTTTATCTGCAAATTCCACAATCCCAGTCTCTTTCATTGCGGTTTCTACAGCTAACTTATCTTCTTGGCTCCATTGATGCATAAAGCTTTGATGAGGAAAGCGTCCTCTTGCCACTAAATTAGCCACCGTGATCCCCGAAGGTGCTTGCATCGTTTGTGGTAATAACGCGATTTGACGAGCGAGTTTTTTGGTCGGTAATGACGTTAAAGGTTGAGCATCTAATGAAACATGGCCTGATAATGGTTTCAATAAACAACACAAGCTACGCAGTAGCGTTGATTTACCACAACCATTGGGGCCAATAATGACAGTGACCTTTTTATCAGGAATAGAAAGCGAAATATCTTGGCAAATCGTTGTCTGTTGATATCCCAACTTTAAACTGTGTGTCTGTAATCGGCTATTGTGCATAACATTATCTTTTTATTGAATGATCACATTAAGCAAAATAAGGGTGATAAATTAACACCACCCTTTGCTGTGATTTATATTTAGAAACGAACTTCTACTGAAGCACCAACCATACGAGGACGTTGGTAAATAGCGGTATCTTTATTATTATCTGGAATAAGAATTCGTTTATCAGAATCAAATAAGTTCTGAGCAAATAACGTCGTTCTACCCCATTTAAAGTTATAGCCAAGCTGTAAATTAGCTAACCAAAAACTATCTACTTTGCCGCTATCTGCATTATTCGCATTCGAGAAATAATCTCCCGAGAACTAAACATTACCGCTAATATCCATCGCCTGTGTTAATTGATATTTAGCACCGACATTCGCAGTATAACTTGGTGCTCGAGCTAACTCTTTTCCTTCAATACCACTGTTACCAAAGTCTTTGATTTTCGTTTTTAATAAACCAACACCTGTATTTAATTCAAGAGAGTCTATTGGTTGATAAGCAACTGTTAATTCAGCACCATAAGTTTCAACCTTTTTTGCATTACGAATAGTGGAAGAGTTTGGCCCTAAATAAAATGGCAGTTGCATATCTTTATAATCGTTGTAGAACAAGTTTGTCATCACACTTAACTTGTTATCCAACAGGCTATTACGTGTATAAAGGCTATAATTCCATACATATTCAGGTGAATACACGTAAGTAACGATCGGCTTACCAATCGTCACACCTGCGCCACCACCGTTATAGCCTCGGCCGACAGCAAAACCAACAGTTTGATTCACGGCAGGTTTCCACGCGATATCGGCTTTAGGGAGAAACGTGTTATAGGTTTCATCAAAATCGATAGCAACGGCTGCACTTCCCCCATTACGGGTGTGGTGCTCTCGTTCAAAACGCCCTGATAACGTTATGTCAATTTCAGGAAATAGTGCATAAGTTAATGAACCATAAGCAGAAGCTGTTTCTGTTTTATCATCAAAATAGCTACCACCAAAGATATTCACAAATTCATCTTGTTTGGCGTGGAAATAACGTAAACCAAAAATTCCGCTTAATGCTTCACTGTCTGTTTTAAAACGAAGCATAGGTTCAAATTCAAACTCTTTAGCATCAATATCTGCACGCGGGCTTTGTGCTTCAGTTAAGCGGCGTGTAGAAAAATCAGTATAAATCAGTGTGTTTTCAACACTCAAATTATCATTCGCTTCCCATGTGGTATTTAAAATACCGCTGGTTGTTTTACGTTTAATAACCGGACGAAAACGTGAAGGAGCATTTGGCGCTAAATTACTCGCCATATTGGCTTCATTTTGCGGTGATCGACTATCAAGATGGCTAACTGTTAACTTGGCTTTAAAATCAGGATTATCTAAAGAGTCATAAAGCAGTTTTCCACGAAATGTATTGGAATGGATATCGCGTGGATCACCCGTTGGCGAGTATTTATCCATGTGAACAAAGCTTTCACGCTCTTGTCTTTCTGCGGTAAAACGAAATGCTAATTTATCTTCAATCAGAGGCCCTGAAGTCATCACGGCATATTCACGAAGATCTTGCTGACCCGCCCCCAGTTTTACCGCATTTTCCCAATAGAATGTGGGATCTTGAGTTTTCACCAAAATCGCACCAGCAATCGCATTACGACCTTGCACATAGCTTTGCGGATCACGGAAAATTTCAACGGTATTCACATCCCACAACGATTGAGCACCATAACCAAACTCGTTGTAGGTAAATGAACGACCATCAACGGAGAAGTTAACTCTGGGGCGAGTACCGCCTAAAAAGGCAATCGCACCTTGTGCAGGTCCTGAACCATCAACACCACGAATAGCAGGTAAAGCATTGCTGTTTCCGTTATCCACAATGTTGGGTGTCATTTGCAGTAATGTGTTCACATCTGCATTTGGTGTGGCTTCTATTTTTTTCGCATCATAAACCGTGACACTCGAGCCTGTGTCATAGATAGATTTATTCAGTTTTTCACCAGTCACAATTAATACATCCACTTTTTCATCGTGTTTTTTGTTGTCTTGTGACGTTGACGTTTTTTCTATTTCTTGTGCATTTACACTAGGAGCGGCAATACATAAAGTTCCTAATAAAGCCGTTTGCACTAGTGTTGTTATTGTGGCTTTTTTAGCGCGTAGAGTAAGAATAGTAGACATAAGTCTATACCTTTCATGCCATAGAGCATGCCATTAGACGATTTATAAAATACCCTCATTACATCCCAAATGTTTAATTAGTCTTTCTGGCGACCATCCCATGACTCATCCTTAAGTTAGTAAATATTTACTTCCTTTATTATTATTTTAAGTTCTCTGTTTTCTTGTTAGTAACCACAACAAATAAAGCCCACCAATAACACCCGTCATTAAACCAACGGGCATCGTGATATTGATGGGTAGGCTTTGTGATAACACATCAGCAGAAAGTAAAAGGAGTGCGCCCATTAATGCAGAGCCCACAATGGGTAACTTTCCTGAATGGCTTAATCTGATCACTAATTGAGGTGCGGCGAGTGCAACAAAGGCAATTGGCCCTGCGCTGGCTGTCGCTAATGAGGCAAGTAATACGGCACTAAAAATCATCACCCATCTGACTCTGCCCACATGAACACCCAATTGCTGTGCCATGTCATCTCCCATTTCCATTAACGTTAATGACTTAGCATAAAAAATAATAAGTGGAACAAGGATCAGTAAACCAATAAAGGTAGGATAAACATGCTGCCAAGTACGGGCATTTAGTGAGCCCGCAAGCCAAAGGTTAGCCATGATGGCATTATCAATATTGCCCTTTACCAACAATAAACCATTAAAGGCATGTAAAATGGCACCGATACCAATACCGATTAAAATCATGGTGTAACCAGACATAACACCATTTTTTAATGACAGCAGATAAACAATGAGCGCCGTTGCCATTCCGCCTATTAACGTAGAAATAGCGATATCCACAACGGTGCCATTAAAAATAATAATTTGAAGTAATGCACCTGTTGCTGCACCTGTTGTAAAACCAATAACATCAGGTGAACCTAAAACATTACGAGAAATCGACTGGAAAATAGCCCCTGAAATACCTAATGCAGCGCCAACGCCCATTGCGGTAAGCAGACGAGGCAAACGGATATCCATGACGATTTTTTCTTTAATGCCGCCTTCTGATTGCCCAACAACAATATCTATCAATGTAGAAAATTCGATAGGAAACTTACCTGTTGTAAGGGCGAAAAATGCCAGAGAAATCATCAATAAAAACAAAATAAAGGCGATGATGATATCTTTTGGAGAGAAGATCCAAGACCATGTACCCAATTGGCAGATAATCTCATTATTTTTAAGTTTCATAATGTAATGATCCGCCAACGTTTAACCAGATAGATAAAGAAAGGTCCACCAATCAGTGAGATCATAATACCAACGCTAATTTCCCCCAGTGTGCCAATTAACCGCCCTAAGCAATCTGCGACTAACATCACTAATGCACCAATCAACATCGACATAGGTAAGATACGTCGATATTCAGCACCGACTAAGCGGCGAGCAAAATGAGGTGCGGTTAATCCTAAAAAGCTAATAGGTCCAACGGCTGCGGTTGCACTCCCTGCAAGAAGCACTATTGCAAAAGCCGATAATAACCAAACTCGTTTTTGGTTAGCGCCCAACGCATGGCTAATATCATCACCTAACGTCACGATATCTAACGAACGCGTGAGTGAGTAAGCAATCACACTTCCAATTACCACTAATACCGTAATTGGGTACAAAACATCGAAGCTACGTCCTTGTAATGAACCCACAACCCAATGACGGAATTGATCGAACACGCGTTCATCACTATTTACCGTAACAAGCTGTGTAATAGCGAGTAAAACAACGGAAAGCGCAACACCTGCAAGCACCATTCTCACAGGGTTAAGTCCGTGTCTTACCCCGCCAAGAAGATACACACCAATACCTGCGAAGAAAGCCCCTAATAAACCAAACCACATGTAAATAGTGACATCAGTGATCCCCGTTAGCGCAATTAAAGAGACAATCGCAACCATGGCTCCAGCATTAATGCCAAACAAGCCCGGATCAGCGAGTGGGTTGCGAGTCAAAGCTTGCATTAGTGTTCCGGCTCCGCCTAATGCGACACCAATCACTATTGCTAATAATGTGCGAGGAAAGCGTAGATAGCGCACTAATAAGTGCTCACTATTTGTCGTATCAAAATCGATAAAAGCCTGCCATGTTGTGTACATAGAAACAGGTCGGCTTCCTACAAATAAGCTTAATAGTGCAAAACAGAGCAATAGAAGAATAGCGCCTCTTATTCCCCACTTTATGCTATGGTGAGAAGTGAACATGCGTTATTACTTCTGTTGGCCAAAGCGCGTAACCATATCACTGATAATTTCTTGCGCGCTGTAATAATCAATACGAAACGAGTTTGCACCTAAACCATAAACTTGATTATTTTTTATAGAAGGTAGATTGGCAAGAATGGGATCAGCCATAAATACATCGGCTTCTTTGGCGGTTCCACTTAATAGGAACGTTGTAGGTGCAGTGAGTTGTGTTAAATGCTCATATTGAGCCCACACAAAATCTGAAACGGGTTTATCTTTCGGTTGCCACGCAAGATCTGCACTTTCAATGGTAAAACCGAGTTGTTGTAATAATACCGCGTGAGGGCTGGTGGTTAGCGAAACGGGATTAACAGTACCAGCGCCAAAATAAGAGATAATATTGACCTGACCTTCAGGGAGTTGTAGCGCTTCTTTCCCTTCTTTTACTATATTTGCAAAATGCTGTAATAGTGTAGCGGTCTCTTCTTCTTGTCCTGTTGCTTGTGCCAATTGTAACGCCAAGCTTTCCCAGCTCTGTTTGCCGTAATCTAAAACAATGGTCGGCGCGATTTGTTTAAATTGTTCAACTTGAGGATAGACCGTATCACCACCATTGATGGAAACAACGATTAAATCAGGTGCATAAAGATAAGCCATCTCTAATGAAACACTGCCCGCAGACCACAGTTTTTCAACCTTTCTCTCTTTTGCCACTTTATCCCATTGGGCAAAAAATTGGCCATTTGCCGCCGTTGAACTGGCAACCACCGGAGCTTGCATTGCAAGGAGCGTTCCGGTGATAGAAACTGATGCCGATAAAATACGCTGAGGTTTTGCGTTAATTTCAGTTTTAGTGCCATCAACGTTGGTAAAAGTGCGAGGCCAAGATTGGCTATCAGCGCCAACATCAGAAGCATTTGCTGTATTAACAATAAAAGAAAAAATAAAAAGACAGGCAATAGAGACAACGGATTTAAACATGACCACTTTCCAAGTAAATAATCTTTACTTTAAATAATAAATGTAATTATTAATGTTAATCATAATCAATATCATTAACAATAAGGATTTATGGGTTTGTGATCGGAAAAGTGAGAATGAGCGCACAAAAACAACTTTATAAAAAAACACCCAAGTCCAAGTTGTACTCAGGTGTTTCCGTTATTTTATTAATTTAATTGAAAATCTAATGAAACAATCAAAGGATTCAATAGGTTTTCAGGTTTAGGGCCTATGGGCTTTACACGTTTAACCGCAGCAATAGCCGCATTATCAAGAGAGGAAATACCCGAGGTACTTTCTATCTCAACCCTTGAAATCACACCTTCAGAGGTTAGTGAAAAGCTCACCACCACCTGACCTTCATGTTGCATGCGACGTGCTTGTGATGGATAACGTTTATGGCGCTCTATTTCTCGACGCAGTGAACTAATATAGTGATTATCAGATTCGCCTTGCCCTATTCCTTTCTCGCTTAATGCATGACTTCTTCCTGCTAACGAGCTTGCCGTATGTTGCGTTAAGCTTTCTGCCGATGCTTCTGAAGTCGTTTGCGCTACTTGGCTTTCTAAATCACGCTGTTTTATCGGCTCTACTTTTTCTTGCACCACCTGTTTTTTTACAGGTGTAATTGGTTTTATAGGTATAGGCTTTTCTTTTATTTTTTCAGGTATTTTCTTTGGTGCTTCAACAAACTCCCCTTTTTCGGCAATGGGTAAAACAATAGGCGTTTCTTGTGGCTCCGTTTCCACTAAAGGTTCCGGCACGACTGTAGATTGTTGAGGAGGTGAAAATACCACTTGGTAAACGGATAATGTATTTTCTTGTTGCTGATGAATATGGTGCGCACTTTCTGTCATAGAAAGTGAACGTAACACCCAACTTAATACGCCGATATAAACTAACGATATGCCAATCAGCCAATAATAAATATTAAACGGATGCCTGACAGAAAGTGCCAACATAAATAAAAGCTCCTTACTCTCTTTTAATTAAAATTGTGCAGTCACACCTAATCGGAATGTTCTTCCCGGCGCAGGCATACCTGATCGCGTTAAAGGATCAATGTAGTATTCGTTTAATAAATTACTGCCCGTTATTTCAAAAGATAAATTAGAGCTATATTGATAGTTAATGTAAGCATCAACGGTAAAGACTTTTGCCCAACGCATTGGGTTGTTATTTCTGCCATACATTTCTCGTGGTAATTTTTCTTTTAGCCATTTTTCATCTTTATTTTCCACTTCTGATGAATAAAGCCAGCGACTTCCAATTTCTAATTTATTGTCGAACCAACGAGTCCCTAAATGTAAATTAACCGAATATTTAGGTTGAAGAGAAGTACGTAAAAAACCACCAGGATAACCGCCCGTCATACACTCTTTAATACCCAAAAAACCAAATGGATCATAGTTACTAAAGGCATTTTTATCACATACTTTATTTTTATGGCTATAAACTAAAGCCGTATCCATAAAAATAAAGCCATTATCAAAGCGAGCTTGAACCTCCAGCCCCTCTAATATTTGCTTTTCAAATTGCCTAATTTGCCAATTCGCATCTCTATCAAACACATTTTCAATATTGGTACGAAAATAATTAATTTTAATATCGGCATGGCGCTCCACATTTAGCCAATCTGTCAAATCAAACACAACACCTAACTCAGTACTTTTTGCTCGTTCGGGTTTTAATTTAAAACCGTAATAACGCGCTTTTGACCCAGAAAAACCACTGGTATCTTCAAATAAACTAGGTAATCGTAGCTGCTCAGTATAACGTCCATAAAAACGCAATATATCGTTGGCATAAACCGTCGCAGATACTAAAGGGGAAAATGCGCCATGATGATAACTGGGCTCTGGTGCAAAATTATCTTTATCATAATCAAGATAAATAGGTATTGAATTAGAAACGCCCATTTCATACTTATTAACTAGTTCACCTGTAATTGGATCAGGTACTTTTTCATTAATATCAACATAGCCACTTAAGAAGATGTTTTTACTTTTAGGTAACTCTCCATTTTCATCATAAAGTAAGACTGTATGTTCCGTGATCATAAGACGTTTTTGGGCAGATTTTATGTTGAGATTTCCTTGTTTATCGCGAAGAAAATCATCCTGCATCATATCAACTTGAACTCTATTCACTTTTATCTTTTCTTTTATTTCTAATGGTAAGTTTTCATATTCAGGGTAAATAAACTTAGATTGCACAAACTCACGTATTTTTTTGTCTATTTCTGGATAACGTCGATAATTCTTTAGTTCTTCCGGTAAACCCTCTACATCAATACTGTGGTAGGCTCTATATAATAAATATTCCTCAGCAGTTAAAGTTCGTCGATAAGGAAGAATAAAGCCTCTTATTGATGGGGATTTTTCATAACCTTTTACGTTATTCCGTCGCTTATTATTTAAAAAAGTATCCGTTAAATGATAATAATGATATTTTCCGCCAGCAGTAATAGCTAACCAAGAAAGTGGCTTCCAATCTGTGGAAAGGGCTAAATTAATTTCATGACGTTGCCCTGCTCGCCCTGAGGTAACAAAATCAAGTCCTGTAGGTACTTCCAATTCATCACTGTCTAATTTTTCAAATTGATAATTACTAGAAAATGAAATAGAAAATTGAGGTGATAATTTAAATATCGAAGATAAATCCACGCCATAGCGGTTATTCTCTTGATAAAGAGATGCTGTATCAATAAAACGGGTATCTACTTTTGCATCCCATTTAGATAAATACCGTTCTTCATAATCAACCTCCTTTGAGACTCTGGGTTCACCACCACGAGTATTCGTATGCCCAGAAGTTAAATTACCCCATAAACGTAACAGTACATCCGCTTGCTTATCTTCTGGTTTCCACTGATAAGTTAATATTCCCGCCTGTTGATTAATCGTTGCTAATGGCCATTGAGTCACGACATTTTTTTCGTAACGAGCCCACTCTAATCTCAGAGGCATAATATCGCCAAATAGTAAGTCAGTGTATCGATAGTTAATCGAAAAACGGTGTGTTGATTCAGGGAATAATGTTCCTTTTACTAAAAATGAACGATTACGACTGGAGGTATTAGGTACTTCATTACCAGGACGATAAATATGGGCAATAAAAGGAACATAAGGCGTTAACCTTAATTTATAATCAATAGAATGGATTGCCTTCATATCATCCGTTTCGAGATAAGCTTCTGTATTTCTTTTTCCTGCTAAATAATTTCCTTTTTCTCGCAGTGCATAGGCAAATAATAAATTAAATTTTTCTTCTTCAAAACCAATCCCAAGTCGAAATGAATGATCATGAAAATTCCAATCTTTATTTTTTTGAGGGGTTATTTCTAAAGCAGGATCAACGACTCTTGAACCATAATGATAAAAATAAGGATAATTGCGATAATCTCCGAGCATATCTAAATAGGCTTCTTTATACCGTGTAGAGTTATTACTAATATCTCCTTTAAAATTAATCCCAAAAGAATCACCTATAGGCACAATATCTCGAATATCTAAGGTTTTTATCGCAATACCGCCACCAATACCAGTTTTCATATCAGGTGTTAATGAGGGACCTTTCTCAATATAGATACTGCTAATCAGATTAGAATCAATATAGTTACGATTAGATGCACCACTATAACCACGATAAACAGTAATTGCCTGCTCTGTCCCATCGACAGTCACAGGTATTCGACCTTGCCCTTGAATACCTCGAATATTAGGATCAAGCGCTCCCCCATTACGCGCTTCGCCACTATAAACACCAATAGCGCTTTTTAGTAAATCAGCGGGAGAAACGCCTTGATAACGCTCTAATAGCTCTTTTCCTAAATAAACATTAGAAACATCTTTCTCATAAACGTGTGAATAACCCTGTTTATCTTTTTCTTTATTATCAGAAATTTGAATATGACCAAGATCGGTTTTATCTTCTTTGGCTTGCAGATAAAAGCAAGGAGAATATAGCGATAGAGAAACGAAGATTGAAACAATTTTTCGCTTTTTAAAAAGCATTACATGCATTGTTTTACCTATTCAATTAATAAAGGAAGTCACTTATTTAATTAAAATTGTTTTTCTAATTTAAATAACACTTCATGTTGCTGATATTGATATAACCAATCCACATTGCTTAATCTTCGGGTATAACGTAGTTCTATTGTGGGATAAAACCCTAAAATAAAAGGCGATTTACTTTTAATATTAGTTGTGAAAATAACGCCATTGTCTTTTCTTCTCTTTTTTAATAAAGGATTATAGTTATTAAAGCATTTAATTTGATACTGTAAAAAAAGAGAGATATGCCAATTAGCTGACAATGGATAATAAACGCCAGTTTTTATACCATACAGCTGATAATTTAATAAAGTGTTTTTTTTACGATCTAACTGATAATTTAATTGATTAACTAATTGCATTCCATTATTAAAATAATAGTTATGGTAAGCACTATAACTTACTCGCTTATCATTTAAATTATTTAACGCTTTTTGATATTTCTTTATTTTATAATCCAAGCTTAAATTAATAGTTTGCTTTTTATTAATAAAATAAGAAAGCTGTGTTTCATTCCCCCATGCTTGATATTCATATTGTTCCCGTGATGATTTTATTTCGTAATAAGGTGTTATTGACCACTGATATTGAGGTTTTTGATAGCGATAACCCAGTTGTGTATATAATGCAAAAAAATTAGCATTACGGTGAGAGTGGTAATCTATATATCGAGCATAAGTATAAGAAGAAAAAGTATGGTGAGAATAAATAATAAAAGGTTGATAAAAAGAAAAATAATGAGTAATTCCTGTAGATGCAATAGGTTTTGCACCTCTTAGCGTCGTTTTTCCTTGGGTTGATTGAGAGACAATTTTTTCAGATAAGTAAGGTGCATGATTAATATTATCATCATAAAAAAAGCCAAGTTGATAGAAACGTTGGCCTTGAAAATAAGAGGCTAACTTAACCTTATAAAACTCAATAGATTGGATAATATTTTTAGATAAATCAACGATATTGCTCAGTTGATTAAGTTGTTGCTGTGCTTTTTTATATTCTCGTAAATGAAAATAAAGTTGAATTAATCCTGTTTGGGCTGGGATAAAATCGGCTTTTTGCTTAAGTTGTTGCTGATAATAAATTTCAGCGTTTAAAAAATCACCTCTGTTTTGTGCCAATAACGCCTTTGCGTAATTAACAAGTAATGCTTCATGTTGAGGTTGTTGTTGATAGTAAAGCAGTAATCTTTCTGCTTTTTGCCACTGTTGTTGTTGCAAATAGTGATAAAGTTGCTGACCTACTTTAGCTGTACTCGTTGTTTCAAGATAATAAAATAGTTTGTCGCGGCTCTCTTTTGCACTCCCATTAAATGAAAATAAAATTAGCGGTAAAGCCAGTAACCCTTTGGTTAAGAGTTGATAATAATTCATTATATATCCTTATAAAAACAAAAGAACAATTCCTTCAAATCGGCTTAATTTAGATAAAAAAAAACAGATAACCCTATACCAGATTATCTGTTGCTAACATTTAGCGTAATGACCACTAATACCACTTTTAAAGAATTAACCGATTGTTTTACCAAATAAATCTATAATATTATTTTTGAAAAAATCAAGAAGCATCCATGCTTACTGTCATTTATTCACTGTCACTGCTATTTTTCGTACCACCAAAACTAATATCTTTTTTATGATCTGAACTAAACACCACAATACCCGCTAACGCCTCTGCACTTTCACCAAAGAAAGCCCCTTCAACAACCCCTGATGTTGACCCTTCATTTGCATCTGCAGAAAACGTCACTTGATTATTTGCGGTATAAAGATTTCCTCCTGCTAAATCAATCGTACGTTGGCTATTAGTCAGCGAACCTGTAATTTCTTTTTGTGAGAAATTAACATCGAACGAGCCAGTAAGTAAGTTATTACCACTATATTGACTAATACCCGTTACCGTATAAGTAGCACTGTCTGTCGGTAATGTGGTTGTAACATCTTTACCAACATAATAGGTTTGGTGTGTTGCATCCGTTGCTGATGTTGTTTTTGCCCAGTCACCAAAATAGACATTGGCATCCGTGATTTTGGCAAAGTGAAAAACACCCATATCACTATGTTGATGATTAGATTGAACTGTATAAATTCCATTACTATCCGCTCCACCACTCATTCTTGCTGATGTTAACGAAGCAAAACCAATTTTTTTCCCACCTCCTACTGTACTAATACCAACACCCGGCTCTCCACCAGGCATTTGATGAGAACCATATTGAACAGCATCACTAGCTCCCACAGTCATGATGTTTAAAGGTCCGCTTTGATTAGAGTGAATTTCAGCATGTACTGCATGAGAGCCCATTAATATAAATAATGCACAGGTTAATTTATTACGTTTTTTCATAATAACTTCCTTATTATTCATTGGAGGGTGTGGCTACTTATTATAAATAGAAATAACAAGTAGCCACTTACAGAAATATTAATATTTTATCTATCTTTCCAGCTTCACTTACGAATATAAAGTTTGCTGTGTTGTTCGTAGGTAATATTAAATAAATCTCTTGTATTGTAAATAACACATTTTAATTAGAGAGATTTTAATTAACCCTATTTATGTTATGAGAATTAAATTAATTAAATGATTTACTTTGATTTTTTATTTAAACACATAAAAAACCAATAAATATTTCATGTTTATTTTTGTGAACAGTCTCGCAATTATTTATCTTTATTTGTTTTGAGACTAATTAATATTTATTAGGTGTTTTAGCTTTCTTATAAGTTATATATTAGAAATATAATCATTAATAAAATAAAAAAGCCTATCTCATTCATTATATTTTATTTATTTCCTCAGAAATTATTTTTATAAATATATCACGATCTTTATTCTGAATATTATTATTCCAAATAACACCTATTTCCCATTGTGTATACAAACCAGACAGTGGCAATAAAGTGATTTTTTGTTTATCACAAATAAGTTCTGCACTTTTAGGTACCAATGCCATTCCTAATCCTGCGGCAACTAATGCTAGCTGCGTTTGAATATCTTGCGATTGTTGTAATACACGAGGTTTGATTTGATGATGTTTCAGAAAATCATGGATTTGTTGATACAGTTTTTTTCCTTTTTCAGGAGACAACTGAATAAGCCCAAGCGTATTAAAGTAGTGTAGTGGATCATCATCAGCCTCTAGCACCATAATAGTTTGCGTGGGAATGGCTAACATCAATCGCTCTTGCACTAACGAAATACTTTTTAGTGGCTCTGTAACCGGTAAACGTGAAAACGCTAGATCAAGCTCACCTAAAAGTAATTTATCTTCCATTGTGTTAGAAGGCATATCATCAATATGAACGGTGATATCAGGATGAACATGATTAAATTTTGCCAATAGTGGTGTAATAAAATTTAATGAGGACAGACCAAATCCTGCATACAGCTCTACTTTTTGAGGAGCACTCAATTGGCGAGCTTGTTTTTCTAGAATACGGGCTTCTCTTAAAACTGATTGAGATTGGCTTAGTAAATACTGTCCTTCAGGGGTTAATTTTGCGCCGTGACGTCCGCGCTGGAAAAGAGTGACACCCAATTGAGATTCTAATGTTTTTATCTGCTTAGTTAGCGCCGGTTGGCTAATACAAAGCTTTGATGAAGCTTCACCAAAATGTTCTGTTTCAGCTAAAACAACAAAAGCATTCAATAAACGGGTATCCATGATTAATCATTAATCCTATCTTATTTTTCCTTTTATTATTCTAACATAGAATAAATAAATAAAATTAATAACCGCCGCCAATATATTAATAAATAAAACAAATAGATTAAATTGAGATTATTCTTTAACCAAAACAAAAACAGCTAACAAAATAAAAGCTGTTTTTTATTGAATTACGCTTTACCAAATCGAACTGAAATAGGATCTTGTTCATTTCCTAATTTTGTCGTTAATATCGAATAAAGTTCAGGTCTTCGCCCTGTTAGCCAACGTCTTCCGGTTGAGTTTTCTAATAATGAGAGATCAATATCTGCAATCACCATATCATCATTAATCGCTTTGCTCTCTTTTACTATCCGTCCATAAGGGTCGATGATCATTGCATTCCCTGTACGAACTTCTTCCTCATCACGACCTACACCATTACTAAATAACACAAACATGCCGTTATCATGAGCTCTTGCTGGTAACCAACGCATTAACCAGCCTCTTCCGTGCTCACCTTGAAATGCCGCTTGTAATGATTGAGGATCTTGATGTCGATTTTCCCAAAGTGTCATAGGGATCGGCTTCATACTATGTGGACTACGTGAATTTGTTCCACCAGTTTGATGAGGTGCGAGTAAAATATCGGCACCTAATAATGCATTAGCGCGTGCATTTTCTACCAAGTTATTATCCCAGCAAATTAATACTCCCATTTTAACGCCCCAAGGGGTTTCAAATACGGTGTATTGCTCACCACTTTTGATGATCGGATGTTCGAAAGCATGTAATTTCCGATGCTTATGCAAAGAGCCATCAGGCATACAAACAACCCATGTATTATAGAGTGTATTGTCTTCTGCTCGCTCAATAAGTCCGACACCTATCGCCATTTGATGCGCCATCGCTTTTTGTTTGATTAACGCTAAAGATGCGCTATCAGAAATGCGTTCGCTTAATGCGTAGACTTCATGCTTTGGCAATTGAGGAACGTGCCAATATCCTGTAATGCACATTTCAGGAAGCACTAATACCTTTACCTGCTGACTGGCTGCACTCTCTATAAATTGATGAATTTTCGCTAAATTATAAGCTTTGTCGTTTGCTTTATGCTGAAACTGCACAGTAGCAACGCGTAATGTTTTAGATGTGTTCATACGTTTTTACCTGTTAAGCCCTGTATTTATCTCAATATAAAAACGTATTTATTGCTTAAAAGATAATCACTTATTCTCTACTTTTGATAACCTTTTGGAATGAAATAGGATAACAGCAAGAAATAACAGGGTTCTACACCTCTGTTTCACGGAACAAATACCTTATTTTTTGGCATCATAATGGCAATAAAGGAGTATTTATGTCTGCTAAGTCCCTATTTATAATTCTTTCATTGTTAGGATTATCTGTTTCCTGTTTAGCGGGAGATGGTTTAGTGGATAGAACATGGCCAGCTTCTGGATTAGATACACAAAGCTATCGACAAGCATTAAGACAGCCGACTGCAAGCTCTCGATATACTCTTTTTAATATCACACCCGATATGCCTGTTCCGGGTGGTGCAAGCCATTCTGATCCTCAAGGTATTCGTTATATTGCAATGAAATATGGCCCTTATGGTCAGCCAGAGCACTATAAAACCTACCAAATTATGTTTTCTCACTATTCAAATAGTAGTACGAAGAAAATCCGCTATTTAGGTGAACTATATACCGTTGTCGGCGATATCTATTTAATTGATCCTTTTGCAACAACCAATGAATGGCAACGTGGTCGTAGCCAAATCGTTGAAGAGTATTATGAGATATTAGATGCTCACGGAAATAGAACAGGAAAAGGATTACGCTTTAACAATTGGGATAAACCAATTCATATAACTAAATGGTCATCAAATTAATATACTCTTAATCAATATTCCTTTTTGTTAACTCTTCCTTAATGTCGTCATTTTTTCTTTTATTAAAATAAGTACTTTGAATATTAACCCACGTTAATACTTTCGAAGTTTATATAAATAAAAAATATAAGAATATCAATAACTGACATTATTCTCTTAATTTCTATTTAATTTAATTATTTCTTTATATAGAAGTTTAATTCAAAGAAAAGTTAGTTTTTATTTCACTTATCTATTTAAAATAATCATTAGCTTATGAAAATCATAGAATATTATTTCAAACAGTTTCGCACTATCGCATTACCTGATCGTGTGTATTTAAAGAACAAGTTTATACGTAACTTAGGTTATCAACCTAACTTTAAAATACCGACATCACTTAATGAAAAAATTAATGCACGTATGTTATTTGATAGAAATCCAATTTATACGCGTTTAGCAGATAAGATTAAAGTGAGAGACTATGTGATAGAA
The DNA here is from genome assembly GCF_016647575.1 of Proteus vulgaris. GTDB lineage: Bacteria > Pseudomonadota > Gammaproteobacteria > Enterobacterales > Enterobacteriaceae > Proteus > Proteus mirabilis_B. The sequence continues at coordinate 4,117,053 of NZ_CP032663.1, read as the reverse complement.
AAGATTGGCCCACACTATCTGGTTCCTATCATTAACACCTATTCTCATCCTGATGAAATCGATATTACTCAACTTCCTTCACGCTTTGTACTCAAATGTAACCATGACAGTGGTAGTACAATCATCTGCCTTGATAAAACCACTTTTGATTTTGAAAAAGCAAAGAAAAAGCTTCAGTTTCATTTAAAACGCAATCTCTATCCTGTCACGCGCGAATGGCATTATAAAAAAATCAAAGCTCAAATTCTCTGCGAAGAATATATCGATTTATTTGATACACAAAATCCAATGATACCAACGACTTGTCGTCTTCACTGTTTTAATGGTCAGCCTCTTTATGCTGAAATTGATATTTCTGATACTAAAGGGAATGAGTACATTAATGTGTATGATACAAATTGGCAGTTACAACCTATCACATTAGAAGATCCCAACACCCCAGAACTTGTTGAAAAACCAGCTCAATTTGAAAATATGCTGCAATTAGCTGCTAAAATGGCAAGTGACTTTAATTATTGCCGAGTCGATTTTTTAATGTCTGAAAATAGGCTTATCTTTAGCGAAATGACTTTTACTCCAAATGCAGGACGTATTCCCATCAAACCTAAAGAGTGGGATTACAAATTAGGTGCATTGTGGTCATCGGTCAAATAGGTGTAATGCGATAACATGATCGCATGTAGTTATTACACCTATTTTCAGTAATCGCACTTTAGTCAGTCAGTCGTTGTGGATGAGTAAACACCGTTGCTCTTCCGCGACGACAAAAACCCACCAGCGTCACATTGTATTTATTAGCCACTTCAACCGCTAAAGAGGTTGCCGCAGAAACAGCGAATAAAATTTCTGCGCCACACATAGCGGCTTTTTGCACCATTTCATAACTGGCACGACTAGAGACTAATACTGCACCTTCACTCCACTTTTCTTTCGCTTTCATACCTAAAAGCTTATCAAGTGCGACATGACGACCAACATCTTCACATCCTCCCTGCATTTCACCTTCTGGCGACAACCAAACAGCAGCATGTGTACAACCCGTTAGCTCACCGATTTCTTGAACGGTTGTCATCTGCTCTAAGGCTTTATCAAGGTTTGAAAGTGAAAATGTTTGTGTAAAAGGTAACGGCGTAATCGGTCGGAAAATCTCTTCCAGTTGTTCAGTTCCACAAATACCACAGCCAGTACGACCAGTCATATTGCGGCGTCGCTCTTTTAATCCCATAAAACGTCGGCTTGATAATTCAACTTGAACTTCAATGCCTCCGTTACAACTTTCTACAATTTCGATACTGCGAATTTCATTAGAAGATTCTATAATGCCTTCTGATAAAGAAAATCCGACAGCGAACAACTCTAAATTTTTAGGGCTTGCCATCATAACGACGTGAGAAATTCCGTTGTACACTAATGCAACAGGAACTTCGAGTGCAATATAATCGTCTTCTTGTCTGTTAAGCGATCCTTTGTGTTGCACAATTGTTTGATCTACGCCAATGATTACACGTTTAGTTAACAATTTTGTCGATTTTGTTTCATCCATAAGATGAATTCCTAAATTTATTAATACATAATAACAATACGGGTAAAACGATTTTACACTACCTATCAGGCAATGAACCTGATCCTATTAAGGATAATAGGAATAAAAAAACAATCAGCTCCATTTTCGTGAAGAAAATCAGAGTCAGTAAAAGCAATGTATGATGAGGAGAGACCCCATGCAGGTCAGCAGAAGACAGTTCTTTAAGATCTGTGCTGGCGGTATGGCAGGTACTACAGCGGCGGCGCTCGGTTTTGCACCAGCAGTTGCGCTAGCAGGTTCACGTCAGTATAAATTACTGAGAGCCCGCGAAACCCGCAATACCTGTACGTACTGTTCTGTCGGTTGTGGACTATTAATGTATAGTCTGGGCGATGGCGCGAAAAACGCAAAAGAAACGATATTCCATATTGAAGGTGACTCAGACCATCCAGTAAACCGCGGTGCATTATGCCCTAAAGGTGCTGGTCTTGTGGATTTCATCCACAGTGAAGGTCGTTTAAAACACCCTGAATACCGTGCACCCGGCTCGGATAAATGGGTAAAACTCTCATGGGAAGAAACGTTTGATCGTATTGCGCGCTTAATCAAAAAAGACCGCGATGCCAACTTCCAGAAATTCAATAAAGAAGGTGTAGAAGTCAACCGTTGGTTAACAACCGGTATGCTTTGCGCCTCTGCAGCAAGCAATGAAACTGGGTTTTTAACTCAGAAATTCTCAAGAGCTCTTGGGATGCTAGCTGTCGATAACCAAGCGCGTGTCTGACACGGACCAACGGTAGCAAGTCTTGCTCCAACATTTGGTCGCGGTGCGATGACCAACCACTGGGTTGATATGAAAAACGCCAACCTTATCGTCGTTATGGGCGGTAATGCGGCAGAAGCACACCCTGTGGGATTCCGCTGGGCGATGGAAGCTAAAATCCATAATAACGCCAAGCTCATTGTTATTGATCCTCGCTTCACCCGTACTGCGGCTGTTGCGGATTTCTATACGCCTATCCGTTCTGGTACTGATATTACGTTCTTATCGGGCGTTATCTTATATCTGCTCGAAAATAAGAAATATCAAAAAGAATACGTTGAGGCTTATACCAATGCTAGCTTGATTGTCCGTGAAGACTACCATTTTGATGATGGTTTATTCAGCGGATATGATGCGGAAAAACGTAAATACGATAAAACCACTTGGAACTACGAGATGGATGAAAATGGTTTCGCAAAACGCGACACCACATTACAACATCCTCGTTGCGTCTGGAATCTGTTAAAACAACACGTTAGCCGTTACACGCCTGATGTGGTTACTCAGATTTGTGGTACACCAAAAGACGATTTCCTAAAAGTCTGTGAATATATTGCTGAAACAGCAGCGAAAGATAAAACAGCTTCTTTCCTGTATGCATTAGGCTGGACTCAACATACCGTTGGTGCCCAAAACATTCGTACCATGGCAATGATCCAATTACTGTTAGGTAATATGGGTATGGCTGGTGGCGGTGTTAACGCACTACGTGGTCACTCTAATATTCAAGGCTTAACTGACCTCGGTCTATTATCTCAAAGCTTACCGGGCTATATGACTCTGCCTTCTGAAAAGCAGACTTCATTAGAAACCTACTTAGCTGCGAATACGCCAAAAGCGACAGTACCAGGACAAGTTAACTACTGGGGCAATTATCCTAAATTCTTCGTCAGTATGATGAAGACATTCTATGGCGATAATGCTCAACGTGATAATGATTGGGGCTTCTCACTGTTACCTAAGTGGGACAAACCTTACGATGTTCTACAATACTTCGACATGATGGATAGAGGTGAAGTCAACGGCTATATCTGCCAAGGCTTTAACCCAGTTGCATCATTCCCGAATAAGAACAAAGTTGTTCGTTCATTATCAAAACTGAAATTCCTTATCACAATGGATCCGCTAAACACTGAAACTTCATGTTTCTGGCAGAACCACGGTGAAGAGAACGACGTTAAAACAGCAGATATCCAGACAGAAGTATTCCGTCTGCCAACAACCTGTTTCGCAGAAGAAGACGGTTCTATCGTTAACTCTGGTCGCTGGTTACAGTGGCACTGGAAAGGTGGTGATGCCCCTGGTGTTGCTATCCCTGATGCTGAGATTTTATCTGGTATTTTCCATCGTTTACGCCAACTCTATAGAGAAGAAGGCGGCGCGATGCCAGAGCAGGTGTTGAATATGACTTGGGATTACTTTGATCCTGATAATCCAACATCCGCAGAAGTTGCACAAGAAAGTAATGGTAGAGCATTAGTTGATTTAAAAGACGCTGATGGCAATATCATTCTGAAAAAAGGTCAACTGCTTAGCTCGTTCGCTCAGTTACGTGATGATGGTACCACAGCAAGTGGCTGTTGGATCTTCGCTGGTAGCTGGACAGAGAAAGGCAACCAAATGGCTAACCGTGATAACTCCGATCCATCAGGATTGGGTAATACATTAGGTTGGGCATGGGCATGGCCTCTTAACCGTCGCATTATTTATAACCGCGCATCGGCAGACCCACAAGGTCAACCGTGGGATCCTAAACGTAAGTTAATCGAATGGGATGGCAGCAAATGGACTGGTATTGATGTACCTGACTATAGCAACGCTGCACCGGGTTCTGATGTTGGTCCATTTATTATGCAGCCGGAAGGTATGGGACGTCTGTTTGCTATCGATAAGATGGCAGAAGGTCCATTCCCTGAGCACTATGAGCCAATTGAAACACCATTGGGTACTAACCCACTACATCCAAATGTGGTTTCAAACCCAGCAGCGCGTATTTTTAAAGATGACTGGAAAGATATGGGTAAAGCAGAAGATTTCCCATATGTCGGTACAACTTATCGTCTGACAGAACATTTCCACTTCTGGACTAAACACGCGCGCTTAAATGCGATTATTCAGCCACAACAATTTATTGAAATTGGTGAGCGTTTAGCCGCAGAAAAAGGCATTGTTCAAGGCGATACCGTAAAAGTCAGCTCAAAACGTGGTTATATCAAAGCTAAAGCGGTGGTTACTAAACGTATTAGAACCCTTGATGTTGATGGGCGCAAAGTGGATACCATTGGTATTCCTATTCACTGGGGCTTTGAAGGTGTCGCAGTGAAAGGCTTTATTGCGAATACGTTAACACCATTCGTTGGTGATGCGAATACACAAACGCCTGAGTTTAAAGCGTTCCTTGTTAATGTGGAAAAGGTGTAAGGAGATAAATTATGTCACTGCAATCCCAAGACATTATTCGTCGCTCTGCTACCAATTCCCTCACTCCCGCGCCTCAGGTGCGGGATTACAAGGAAGAAGTGGCAAAACTTATCGACGTAACAACCTGTATCGGCTGTAAAGCCTGTCAGGTTGCTTGTTCTGAATGGAACGATATTCGCGATAAAATTGGCACTAACGTCGGTGTTTACGATAACCCAACTGACCTAACTGCGAAATCATGGACAGTGATGCGTTTCTCTGAAGTGGAAGAGAACGGCAAACTGGAATGGTTAATTCGTAAAGATGGTTGTATGCACTGTGCTGATCCGGGCTGTTTAAAAGCTTGCCCAGCAGAAGGTGCCATCATTCAATACGCTAACGGTATTGTTGATTTCCAATCAGAACACTGTATTGGTTGTGGTTATTGTATTGCAGGTTGTCCTTTCGATGTGCCTCGCATTAATGAAGAAGATAACCGTGCTTACAAATGTACGTTATGTGTTGACCGTGTAGAAGTTGGTCAAGAGCCTGCATGTGTGAAAACTTGCCCAACAGGTGCGATTCATTTTGGTTCGAAAGAAGCCATGATCAATCTTGCTAGTGAGCGTGTTTCTGAACTGCAAACTCGTGGTTACGACAATGCTGGTCTTTACGATCCACAAGGTGTGGGTGGTACACACGTGATGTATGTTCTCCATCATGCTGACAAACCTAACCTGTATCATGGTTTACCAGAAAACCCAGAAATTAGCTCAACCGTTAAATTCTGGAAAGGTATTTGGAAACCATTAGCAGCAGTGGGTTTTGCCGCAACCTTCGCGGGTGCAATTTTCCACTATTTAGGTGTCGGTCCAAACCGTACAACTGAAGAAGATGAAGAAGAAGCGCTCAAAGAGATGGAAGCATCTTCTAAAACACAGACCTCTGTGAATAAGGAGGAGCAGAAATGATGAAGAAGAAAGGCGATAAAATTCTTCGCCACACCGCTTCTGAGCGTATTAACCATTGGTTAGTAGTGATTGTATTTCTGTTTACTGCTATCAGCGGATTGGGTTTCTTCTTCCCATCTCTGAACTGGTTCATGAATATTTTAGGTACACCAGAACTGTCGCGTCTGTTACACCCATTCGTGGGTAGCGTGATGGCGTTCCTCTTTCTCTTTATGTTCTTCAGATATCTGAAGCACAACTTTATCGATAAAGATGACTTAGTCTGGGCTAAAAATATTCATAAAGTGCTGCAAAATGAAGAAGCTGGCGATATTGGTCACTACAACCTTGGTCAGAAAGGGATCTACTGGACATTAAGTATCAGTCTGATCTTACTGACAGTTAGTGGTGTTATCATTTGGCGTCCTTATTTCGCAGAGTATTTCTCGATCCCAGTAATTAGAATTGCCTTATTAGTTCACTCATTATCAGCAATCTTACTGATAATCACCGTATTTGTTCATGCTTATGCGGCATTCTGGGTGAAAGGTTCAATTCGTAGCATGATTGAAGGCTGGGTAACTCGTGGTTGGGCTAAAAAGCACCACCCTCGTTGGTATCGTGAAATTCTCGAAGAAGAGAAAAAAGAAGCCGAAAAGCAGTCACAGAAATAATGCCCTAAAGTGTATTTCTGAACAAACGGAGGCTTGATCAGCCTCCGTTTTTTATTCAATTTACGCCCGTTTTTAAGACGTAAAAAAACAATAAAATCACGCTATTATTACCCACTGTCATGGCTTCATGTTTGCTTTTGATTTATTCTGAAGCCAAATCCTGTGGGTATTCACTATAAAATTTATGATAATAGGAAGATAGAACGTTATGAGTATTCGCATCGTTCCTAAAGAGCAATTAGGTAAAGAGCAATCAGAAAAAGGGATCAGTTTTATTCCACCCGTATTATTCCCTAATCTGAAAAACCTTTATCAACGTCGTGCTGAACGTTTTCAAACACTAGCAAAAGATAATCCTTTCGCAGACTACCTTGAATTTGCAGCAGAAATTGTCAAGGCTCAAGAGAAAGCACTTCATGACAATCCACTTGTCATTGATCTTGCCCCACTCCTTGCACAACAAGCCGGCGTAGCGCCTTTAGATAGAAAAACATTTAAACGCAGTAAACATTGGCACGCTTTATTAGCCTCGATTATTGCTGAATTACGTCCAGTTGTGCCTGAAAGTGCCACTATTACTTTAGAAAACCTCTCTAAAGCTTCTGAAACTGAATTAGAAGAAATGGCAACAGCATTACTTAATGATGAATATTCAAAAGTTTCAGCTGATAAATCTGTCTTTATTTGGGCAGCACTGTCTCTGTACTGGGCACAATTAGCAGCAAATATTCCAGGTAAAGCGAAAACAGAATACGGTGAAAATCGTCAATTCTGCCCAGTTTGTAACAGTATGCCAGTGGCAAGCATGGTACAAATCGGCACAACACAAGGTTTACGCTATTTACACTGTAATTTATGTGAAACACAGTGGCATGTTGTACGCATTAAGTGCACCAACTGTGAATTAACAGGTAAATTAAATTACTGGTCTTTAGACAGCGAAAATGCCCCAGTGAAAGCAGAAAGCTGCGGTGATTGTGGAAGCTATCTGAAAATTTTATATCAAGAAAAAGATGCCAATGTAGATGCTGTTGCTGATGATTTAGCGTCTATTGTTCTTGATGCAAAAATGGAAGAAGAAGGCTTTGCTCGTAGTAGCATTAATCCATTCCTGTTCCCAAATGAATAACAATTAGGTATTAGCATGACAAATGATACGCGCTCACTTTATAGCCAACTGCCGTCTATTGATAAGTTACTGCACCAAGCAGACATTCAAGCCCTTGTGGCTTCTTATGGTCAGACATTTATTGCAGAGCATTTACGAAAGTTACAAGAAGAAGCGCGTATCATTATTCGTCAAGAAAACGAGTTACCACAATGGCACAACCATTGGGCTAATGAATTAAAAAATCGCATTACACTACAACGAAAATCCTCAATTAAACCTGTTTTTAATTTAACAGGTACTGTTTTACACACCAATCTAGGGCGTGCATTAATGGCAGAATCCGCCATTGAAGCCGTTAGCCAAGTTATGCGCTCACCAGCAACCTTAGAGTATTCTCTTGATGGTGCGTCAAGAGGACACCGTGATCGCGCTATCGCTGACTTATTATGTGAATTAACAGGGGCAGAAGATGCCTGTATCGTGAATAACAACGCAGCCGCTGTTTTACTGATGCTAGCAACGGTAGCACCCAATAAAGAGGTTGTTGTTTCTCGCGGTGAATTAGTTGAGATTGGCGGTGCTTTTCGTATCCCCGATGTGATGACACAAGCAGGCTGTACACTCAAAGAAGTCGGAACAACAAACCGAACTCACCTTAAAGATTATCGTAACGCCATTAATGAGAATACGGGTTTGCTAATGAAAGTTCATACTAGCAACTATTGTATTCAAGGCTTTACCGCTGAAGTGCATGGCGACGAACTTGCAGCGCTTGGTAAAGAGATGAACTTACCAACCGCTATCGATTTAGGTAGTGGCTCAATGACTAATTTAGCCGCCTTAGGCTTACCTTCAGAGCCAATGCCACAAGATTATCTGCAACAAGGTATCGACCTTGTTACCTTCTCTGGCGATAAACTATTAGGTGGTCCACAAGCAGGGATAATCCTTGGTAAAAAAGTGTGGATTGAGGCTATTCAGCGCCATCCTTTAAAGCGTGCATTACGTGTTGATAAAATGACATTAGCCGCTTTAGGTGCCACATTACGCCTTTATCAGCAACCTGAAAAAATGGCTGTTGAAATTCCGACATTACGTTTGTTAACTCGGACACAAACAGAAATTAATGATATGGCGCAACGGTTATTGCCTCATTTTCAGGCATATTATGGGGATAACTACCATATCACGATATCCTCATGTGCTTCTCAAATAGGCAGTGGTTCGTTACCTATTGAAAGTTTACCGAGTGCAGCACTTACCTTTGAAGCCAAAGATGGAAAAGGTAGCCAGTTAGATGCGCTAGCTGCGCATTGGCGTAATTTAGAAAAGCCGATTATTGGTCGAATTACTGATGGTCGCCTGTGGCTTGATCTGCGCTGTCTTGAGGATGAAAATGCATTAATACAGGCACTTTTACTATGATTTTTGCGACAGCAGGTCACGTAGACCACGGAAAGACCACTCTTATACAGGCCATTACTGGGGTAGATACTACCCATTTACCTGAAGAGAAAAAACGCGGCATGACCATTGATTTAGGTTATGCCTATTGGCGTCAAGATAATGGCACCTCAATTGGTTTTGTGGATGTTCCCGGCCATGAGAAATTCCTTTCAAATATGCTCGCGGGTGTCGGTGGGATCTCTCATGCACTCTTAATTGTGGCTTGTGACGATGGCGTTATGGCACAAACCATCGAACATATTTCTATTTTACGTCTTGCTGGCTGTCCTCAAGTTACCGTTATTCTCACCAAAGCAGATCGCGTTACACCTGAGCGAATTGAAGAAGTTCGTTCACAAACAATCGACGTATTAGCCAATTTAGGCTGGCAACAACCTGATATTTTTGTCACCTCAGCCCCTTCTGGTGAAGGTATTTCAGCACTTCGTGACTACCTTGTTGAGTTACATCAACAAGAGCAACAACACCCTCAATGGCATAAGCGTTTTCGTTTAGCAATAGACCGTGTTTTTAGCATTAAAGGGGCAGGATTAGTTGTCACAGGTACCGCACTTGCAGGGCAAATTTCTGTTGGCGATACATTTTGGCTAACTGGCGCAGATAAACCAGTAAGAATAAGAGCCTTACATGCACAAAATCAGCCCGTAGAGCGTGCTGGTGCAGGTCATCGTATTGCAATTAACATCACAGGTGATGTCAGTAAAGAAAACGTCTCTCGTGGTGATTGGCTGCTTTCTCAAGCACCTAACTATCAATCTCATAAAATATTAGTCAGTTTAATTGCAGATGAACCTTTAAAGCATTGGCAGCCTGTACATATTCACCACGGTACACGCCATATTACGGGTCGTGTTGCTCTTTTAAATGATGCTAATGAAACACCACAGTTAGCTGAGCTTATTCTTGATGAACCCCTTTGGCTGGTGGATAACGATAGACTTATCTTGCGTGATATCAGTGCTCAACGCACTTTAGCCGCCGCAAAAGTCTTACATTTACACTCGCCACGTAGAGGTAAACGGCAAGCTGAGTTCTTAACTTGGTTACACCAACTTGATAGTGCAGATAACGTTAGTGCCCATTTAGCGTTATGTTTACCAAAAGGTGAGCTCTCTCTAAGTCAGTTTGCTTGGGCTCAGCAATTAACGGAGAGTGCGCTAACTCAGTTATTAGAAACCTTTGATCTAGTTAGCGTTGCAGGCGTTATTCTTTCTAAAGAGAATGCTGATAACGCAAAACAGAAATTACTCGATACCCTTGAGGAATATCACCAACAACATAATGATCAAATGGGTGTGGGTCGTTCTCGTTTAAAACGAATGGCACTACCTACTTATCATGATGAATTGGTCTATCACTTAATTGATCAATTACGTAAAGAAGGTGCTATTAGCCAAAGTCGTGGCTGGCTTCATCTTCCAACTCATGGTCTTGCCTTTTCTCCAGAACAAGATGCGTTATGGCAAAATGCTAAAGCCTACTTTGAGCAATCTGAACCTTGGTGGGTACGTGATCTCGCCAATGAAATGAAAAATGATGAGAAGGTGATCCGCTCATTATTACGTAAAGCAGCGCAATTAGGTTTAATTATTCCGATTATTGCTGATCGCTATTATACACACCAAGCAATAGAAAAATTTGCATCTATCATTGTGAAATATAATGAAAGCAATGGCAGTGTTACCGCCGCAGACTTCCGTGATGAATTATCCGTTGGGCGTAAATTAGCAGTGCAAATTTTAGAATATTTTGATCGCACAGGTTTTACTCGCCGCAAAAAAGATCTTCATATTTTACGAGACAAAGGGTTATTCTAAATACAGATGTTAACTTAGGCTAAATAAAATTATTTAGCCTATTTAAGGTTATCGCCTACAATATTTGTAAAATACCCCTTTATTCTTTATCGCTATACTCGGAAGAGATATGAAAAAAATATTAGGAAGTGCTTATCTTGCACTTATTCTTATAGCCTCACTCTTTATTGTTTTTGAGAAAACAACATTTATTTATACGGCACTTCTTTCAGTTGGTGCTTATTTTATTCTTTTCTCTCTTTGCTTTATTTTATCTGCTCGTATCTTATTTTCGGCTATTACCACCGGTACACTCTTCCTGATAACTAAGTTTATTAATCAGCTCAAAGTCCATTATTACAAAGAAACATTAATGTTCTCTGACTTTGATTTGGCTTTTGATAGCTCGAATTTAGGGACATTAGGTCATTATTGGGAAGCCGGTGTTGCATTGGTTGCGATGCTAATATGGCTTCTTATCAATATGTCTATTGCTTGGCGTTTTTCCCAAAAATCACGCCCAGCCTTGCGTATAAGTAGCTTACTCTTAATCGTCATCGGATTTACTACCATCCATTTCACCGTAGAAAAATGGCAAGCCGAATGGGAAGGTACACTTCCGGGAGGTCGAGGTACTGTCACTAATTTAATCATGTCTGGCTACCAAACGGCTTATCACCCTCCTTATTTCAAGGAAGATGCAAATTATTTTCTTGAACAAGCCAATAAAACCGTATTACCAGAAACACAGACAGACATAAAACCTGACATTGTCGTTTTATTACAGGAATCGACAGTTAACCCTCATATTTATCAATTTGATACCGATGTTGCACTGCCTGATTTATTTATGTTCCAAAAAGATGAAAATGTCAGCGCGCAAAGCCCTTTACGTGTACAAACCTTTGGTGGCGGTACTTGGCTTTCTGAATTTTCTGTATTAACAGGGCTAAATACGGATGATTTTGGTGCGCGTAAAAACTCTGTATTCTATTTTGTTGTCGATAATCTTAATGAAAGTTTATTCCGCCAACTAAAAGCTGAAGGTTATTACACCGTTTTACTCACCCCGTTTAATCGTAGTGCTTACCATGCTGGTTACGCTTATGAAAAAATGGGAATTGATGAAATCATTCAACCTCAAGAGCTTGGCTACCCGGGAACATTAGAGGAAAACCTCTGGAAAATATCGACAGTAGATATGCTGGGTTACGTTGAAGAGGTACTGAAGAAACGCACAGATAAACCCTTGTTCATATTCTCATTAACCATGTATGAACATGGCCCTTATGATGAATCGCACAGAGATATGTACCAAATTGCAGGTCATACCGAAAGCAGTAATGCACCGGGTAAATTTAGCCACTATATGGAAAAAATCGTTACCAGTGATCCAGCAATTAAAGATTTCTCCAATTTTGTTGCACAAAGAGAAAAGCCAACGATGTTCCTCTATTTTGGTGATCATCAACCTAATATAGAGTTAAAAAATTATCAGTCACCTTTTAATAACCCTTCGTATATTACTCAGTTCACCTTGAGAGATAACCTGTCGCAAGGCGCGCCAATAACAATGGGTGAATTAACTGATATTAGCTTCTTAGGTGGCATGATCTTAGAACGCGCTCGTTTGCCATTATCTCCTTTCTACAAAGCAAACATTCAAATGCGCCATTTATGTGAAGGTAAATTAAATGACTGTGAAGATGAGAAATTAGTTAACAGTTATAAAAATTATATCTATGACAAACTGAAAGTCGCAGGTAGTACAGATAATTAATTTTTATTACCTGAATAAAAGATGATCGGGATAATAAATTCAAAAAGATAAGTAATATCAAAAAGAAAGAGGCTAAATATTTAGCCTCTTTCTTTATTTCAAAAAATAAACCTGTAATTATTTGCGTGTCGCAACAATCACACTTGATGCTTTCACTAGTGCTAAAACATCACTGCCTTTTGCCAATTTCATCTCTTGTAAGCTTTCATTTGTAATAACAGCTGTCAGTTCTAAGCCTTTAGCTGTTTCTAAATGAACGGTAGAGTTCACCGCACCTTGTGCGATATGAGTTACTTTACCTGCAAATTGGTTACGTGCAGAGAAATTTAAACCGCAATCAGGTAGTGCTAAGACAACCCACGGTGCTTTAATAATGGCAATTGCTTCGCCATCTTTTTTGATCTTTAAACTATCACAGCTCTCTTTAGTAATAATCGTGGCAAGTTTTTCACCATGGGCTAAAGATAAAATCACTTCGCTATTAACGGCACCTTCAATAATATCAACAACTTTACCGACTAACTGATTGCGTGCTGAAACTTTCATTTATCCACCTCTATTATTGATGAGAAATTATATTAATAACACTATCAAATTACTGAGATAACTTTAGCATAAATATCATTAAATAAATTATTCTTAGATCATAGTTTAATGTTTATTTATTATTTAATAAACATAGCGTTATAAAAAAATAGAGATAACAAATTACTATTAAATTATTAAAAACGAATAAGTATAAATAATTTAGAAAGTTATGTTTTTAGCACTATCGATATAAACAAAATAGATAGCTTAATGCCTTTCTGTATTAAAAGGCATTTAAGCTATCTATCATTCAAATTAACTAAATATACTTATTGCCCGTTTTGAGCAAATGCCGCTAATAAGTGTAAAGCTGAAGAATAATAATCCGTATCTTTACTTAAATCGACATCTTCAATAGGTGTTTTCATCGTTAAATCTCTCACCGCCATCATGCCGGGAGTAAGGTTATATTCAGCGCGCTCTTGAGCATCAATACTTACCCAAGCAGGCGTTTTATAACGATCAAATTGCTGCCAATACTGCACAAAAGGTTGTAGTGCTAATTCATCATGTGCCCAAGCTAAATAAAGCGGAATACGTATTGCATCAAAGCTAAATCGCGCAGGCCATTTTTCACTAGGCTCTATCTTTCCATCTGGATATAAACTTACCCAGTCAGTGGGTAATTGATATTCACCAAATCGCATATTTCTAAGTAAAGACTGGCTATCATTAATTAACACTTTCCAACGAACATCGTTGCTTGTGCGATAAAAATCTTTCCATGCAGGGAAAATAAAATAGGATGGATTAATAATAATTTCTTCTGGCGTTTTAAAACCATTAATACCGGGTAAAAGTACGGTATAATTTTTTGTCTTAACTAAAGTATGTTCCAAAATAGCGTGTTGAATAGAATCAGAAGCTGAAAGATAACTTTCATCATTCCATTTCTCACCCGCTTTTAATAATGCCCACGCAATTAAGATATCACCGTCTGTCGCATTATTAGGATCAGGGGTATGTTCACTATTTTCTGGCTCATAACGCCATTTAAATAAGCCTAAATCACCACGATAAAGAGAAGCAGCTGTCCAGCGCCATAACTTATTAAATGTTTCATGATCATCACTCATTACAGCCATTAACATGCCATAGCCTTGACCTTCAGAGTGTGAAATATTTTTGTTAGCGCTGTCTATAACTCGCCCATCATCCTTAATATAGCGCTCTTTAAATTGTTCCCATCCTACTTGAGTATCTGCTGCCTGTATTGAAGGAGAAACCATAAGCAACAAACCTAAAATAAAAAAGGTAGAAAATAGAAAATTACAACGAGATAAGTGCCTAAAAGACATTGCCTTTCTCTCCTGCTATTGCCGACCGCTATCTGAGTTCGGTCGGCAGATTGCATATTATTTCAAGATAAACTCAAAAGATAGCAACTATCTTTTGTTCTTCACTTACTTCATCTTCTTCTATGACTTCTGTTTTGGGTAACAATGTTTTTTCACAAAAGTCCTGCATCCAAGAAGCAAATTCTTCTTTTAAGGCAGAATTATGTAAGCCATATTCAACAAAGGCTTTCATATATCCTAGCTTATTACCACAGTCATGTGATTTACCCACCAAGGTATATGCTTCAGCGACTTCTTTTTTCAATAATAAATCAATCGCATCCGTTAATTGAATTTCACCGCCTACGCCAGCAGGTAGACCATCTAATAATTCCCAGATAGTTTCAGAAAAAACATAACGACCAACAACAGAAAGGTTAGAAGGCGCATCTTCAGGATTTGGTTTTTCTACGATACGACGAATAGGTGCCCAATTACCTTGAGGACAGAAAACACCTTCACAATCTACAACACCATATTGTTGCACTTGGCTCATTGGCACAGGTTCAACCATGATTTGGCTACGTTCTGTTTTTTCAAAACGTTTTATCATTGCTGATAAATTATCATGTTGAGGATCGCAATAGTGTGCATTTAATAAAACATCAGGCAGTAAAACAATAAATGGATTATTGCCAATAACTGGACGTGCACAGCAAATTGCATGGCCTAAACCTAAGGCGTGACCTTGGCGAATTTGGACAATTTTGACATTGTCAGGACAAATTGAACGCACTTCTTCTAATAATTTATTTTTAATACGCTGTTCCAGCATATTTTCTAATTCAAAGCTGGTATCAAAGTGATCCGCAATTGAATTTTTAGAAGAGTGAGTCACTAAAATAATTTCCTCGACGCCAGCCTGAGCACACTCTTCAACAATATATTGAATTAAAGGGCGATCAACAATAGGCAGCATTTCTTTAGGAATTGATTTCGTTGCAGGTAACATACGAGTACCTAATCCAGCAACAGGGATAACCGCTTTCATCATAATAAAATCCTCTAATAAACATTTATCTAAAACTAATATTTAGTATTATTTTAAATTTACTCTTATATTTCATCAGGAATACTAGATATATTTTAAAAACAGTCACCTCCCTCTTCGTTAAAAAGAGATAACGTTATTTTTAATATATCTTTACTAAAAAACTTTCTATTTAAAATCCGGAATAAAATCCATATTTGTTACCACCCATTTCTTTTATAGAATAAAGTGTTTCATCCGCAGACTTTAATAATTCAGATAATGTTTTTCCATCTTTAGGATATTCAGCAATACCTAAACTAATTGAAGGGGTTAACATAAAATCTGAATTAATATCGATGGGCTTTTCCATTGATTTCCAAAGTGATTCTATTATTTCTAACAAAATCACAGAACAAGAACGTAATCCTTTAGGGAAAAGCACAGCAAACTCATCGCCACCAAGCCGCCCACAATAGACTTCATTATTTTCTAATTGTGACAACCGTTTTGATATTTCACATAATACTTTATCGCCTGCATGATGCCCGAATTGATCATTGATAGATTTGAATTTATCGCAATCTATAATACCAAGGCAAAATGAAGATGGCTGTGAAATATTTAAGCGTTCATTTTCGATTTTTTCAACAATACTTAATCGATTAGATATTCCAGTTAATGAATCAATATAGCTTTTATTAAATAACTCGTTTCTTAGCTCTACCTTATCAGTAATATCCAAGCTAATAAACACATAGTGAGAAATTAAATTACTTTCATCAAATACAGGGATAATACTAATATCTTCCCATACATCTTGTTGTGTATCGTTATTTCTCTTGGCTTCTAATCGATATACTCCCTTATTATCATTATTGCCATTCACACAACAATTAATTTGATTCTCATCAATTAAGTTAAATAATCTGTATTTTTTACCTTTTATATTTTCAAAGTGAACATTATTAAATTCACAATATTTTTCATTTGCATAAATAATGATGCCATTAATATCTGTTACTAACATCATGAAAACGTTATTAGTAAATTGCTTTATTAATAAGCATTTAGAATTATCATCGTTAAATATCATTTCATTCATTTTTGACCTCCTATGCTCATCAATAAAGCATATATATTATTATTCGGCTGATGAGTTATGCGCATAGCGGAAAATAAAGACATCTTTTGCATCAGTAGATTGACGATGCACTTGCATTTTGGCATTACCACCTTGATTCGTTAACCAGCCTTCATATAACCCTTCTAAAACACTGGCACTTGCAACACGCCACTGAGCATCATCTTGGCTTTGCGTAAAATGAGGCCATGCACAATGAACCAGTAAAAGTTCGCTCATTGCAGGAGATATCGTGACAAAACCCCATTTAAATAGTGTTAATACGCGATTAATATGTGATTCAAGTAATTGAATATTTTCGCTTTCAGGTAAAGGATAACGTAAGGCAATATCCTTACCTATATTTCTTAATTTATTTCCAGCAG
The DNA here is from genome assembly GCF_016647575.1 of Proteus vulgaris. Taxonomy (GTDB): domain Bacteria; phylum Pseudomonadota; class Gammaproteobacteria; order Enterobacterales; family Enterobacteriaceae; genus Proteus; species Proteus mirabilis_B. Next base: position 4,100,123 of record NZ_CP032663.1, on the reverse strand, counting down.
TAGAAATATCATTGTCATTTAAGATTTGAAAAAATAATAATTGAGTTAGATCTTGCCAGCCACTTTCAAAAGGTAATTGTAAGATATCACTGTCATGCTTATTCATTATTTGTCTCCTTAATTATTTAGACAGGAAGTCTGGGGTATATTTTAAGTGTAACCACATATTATCTTCAGCATAATCACCCGATGTATCATGCGATAAGCTGACACCTAACTCGGTTTCTTTGTTTAAATAATATTTCGCGTCTAAACCTAATCTGTAAGTAAAATTCGTTTCGTCTTCTTCTGCGTACTGAGATTTAATACGAGGATCGCTCGCATTCTTTTTATTTAATGCGTTTTGCATATAACCATGCGTTGGGAAATAATCGCTGCCTTTTTGTTTGTAACTTTGTATCCCTATTGCACCATTTAATGAGACTTCACCTTTTTCAAAACGGCGGGTATAAGCAACAGGCAATGAAACAGACACATAGTCTTGTGGACTAAAGTAACCACCGTGTCCTAGTGAGAAGTAGTTCTGGTTATTTCTAAAGTTCATATAATCAACATGCACACCTGCTTTTACTTCTTGTTGATCGTCTTTATAGAACTTAGCATAAGAGCCAATCCACGCTTTCACTTCATCATTACTCGCAACACTTTTACCTTCGTAGTTATAGAAACCACCACCAGCATAAGCCCCAATTTTTCCATCATCCCAAGCATATTGAACTTTAGCGCCGTTACGAGTTACACGACCCCAACTTTCGCCAGTCATTGGATCAGTACGCCCCATATAAGAAAGTAGACTATCTTTTATGGCTCTGCGCTCTGCGGTCAGTGTTAATTGCCCATTTTGGCTAATTTGAGGTGAATATGTGAGGCCACCGACAACCGTTGCCGTATCTTTACCTAATGGCGTTGAACCCACATCAAAGCTGATATCCTTGTCTGATAAACGCAGTCCTAATTCAACACCAGAAGCACGTTGGCTTCCTGCTTCATCGGCATTAATTTTGTTTTTCTCATCATGGTTATCGCTATTCTTAGCAAAGCGTTCAGCATGTTGAAGCTGACCAGAACCAAAGCGGTTAGCTCTTTCTCCTGAAACCGAACCACTTGTCATCGAAACTGGATTAACACTAAATTCCCAACGGAACTCTTCACCAGGTACACTTGAAATACTCATTGGTGCTGAAATTTCGGTGACGTTAGATAATCCTTTATCACCATTACGATGACGTATAGCTACACCACCTTGTACCCAAGGTGAGACTTTTTCTTCTAGCTCACGAATAGTGCGCTGAACCGATGCCATCTCTTTACGTTCATAAATAGAACCCGCAATAGCAGAATTATCACTGCCTCCTAATGCATTTAATTGACCGGCAGAGGTGTTCAGTGTGCTACCACTGTTTTGCCATTGCGCACTACGCAGTAACGTTAATGCTTTACGATTTTCACCATTTAATTGCGCAATTTGCGCGGCTTGTAATAAATAAGCCGGTTGCGAGGATGAAGGAATTTGCTGCAACAACTGCTGTGCTTTTCTTCCATCTTTCTGAGCTAATGCCACTTCGATTTGAGCTTGGATTAATTTGCTATCTTTTCCTTGCTCTTTTTCTAAGTAAGAAAGAATTTTGTTTGATTGTTCAGGCATTGATTGCGCTAAATAAACACGACTTAATGCCATTAATAAATCAGGATCATTTGGTGATGCTTTTAAAGCAACAACTAACGTGTCATAAGCTGCTTTAATTTCGCCTTTTTCACGTAAGCTATCGGCTTGCGCAACTTTAGTCGCAACTTCTAAACGTTTTTTCTCAACAATCGGTGTTTCTTGTTGTAAAGCGGGATCATTAATCAAGCTAGATGCTTGTGTATAATGACCTAACTCATTGAGAACGTTGATGTGACCTGCGTAGTTACCTACCGAGCCTTTAGTGCCTTTTGCAATATCACTTTCAACTAATTGCAATGCTTCATCGTTTAATCCACTGTTAACCAATTTCTCTGCTAATTCACCCACATCATTTGGATAATCAGCGACTTGATTAATTAATGGACGTAAAATATTACGCATTGCTACAAGGTTTCCAGCCTGACGATAATGGTCAGCTTGCGCAAGTTGGCGATGAAAACGAGCACGCTGTAATAACTCTTTTTCAGCTTCAGTTTGTTGATTATGGCTACTTAGTAAGTTAAAAACTTTATCCCACTCTTTTTGCTCAACATAAAACAGAGATGCCACATAATCAGAATCTCTTGTTCTACGGTTTTGTAACTGTGAAATAGTATTTTTTGCGCCAACACTGTCGCCGTCAGCTGCCATTAAGCGTGCTAAATCAAGGTAAACCCAGTTATTTTGTGGGTTTTTACGCTGTGCTTGTAAAAGCAATTGTCTTGCTTGAACACGATTACCATTTTCTAACGCTTTTTGCGCTTCACGGCGTAATTTCTCAGAAGGATCGGTATTCGCTGTTAGTTTTTGACGCAAAGAGGCAGATTGTTGTGCCAGTAATTGTTCTGCTTTCGTATTCTGTCCTTCCTGAACTAATAAATAGTAATAAGCAGAAATCACTTTTTCATTATGGCTATTTTGCTGATAAAGCCCTGACAACAATTGGTGAGCAGCTGGTAAATTACCTTGCTTACGTAATAAGTCAGCTTGTAATAAGTTGGCAGATAACCCCTTTTCACCTGAAGCACTGGTTAATGGGGCTAATTGTTCAATAGCTTGTTGAATGTTTCCTTGTTTAGCGCGTTGTTGTGCGCTGCGTAATTGCGCATAAAAACCCGCATCTTCCGCTTGTTGCTTCCATTTACTGCCTTGTTCGCCACCCGATTGCGCAGCTTGATTTAATAAACGCTGACCTGTGGTTAAATCACCTGAACGTAATGCGATATAACCTAAACCCGCTAAGGCTTGCGCATCATTGTTATCTGACGCTAAAGCTTGTTTGAAATAGCCTTCGGCTTCTTTCAATTTACCTTTGTTTAATGCGGTATAACCTGCTTGGCGTGCATTACCTTGAATAGCACCTTGGTAATGCTCTGCAACCGCTTTATCGTTCGGGTTTGCTTGCAAATAGGTTTTATATAACACGTCATCATCAGGACGGACATTCAACCATAACAAAGCTTGACGCATACCTTTTTTGGCTGACTCATCACCTGAGATATTACCTAAAATAGTTATCCCTTCACGACGAGTCTCTTCGTTATAAGTTAATGTTAATCCTAATGCTTTTTGCGTTTCTTTATTATCAGGCATCAATGCAGCACGTTGTTTTAATCCCGTAATGGCTTGAGGCAACATTGCGGGTACACCTGCCATTGTTTGATAATATTCTAACGCCAGTGTTTCAGGTGGCTCACTGCTCACAAATAAACGTTGGTACGCTTTTATCGCTTCTTCGTGTTGGCCTTTTTTCGCTAACTCTCTGGCATATCCTAATTGCTGTTCACTAAATTGTGATGATCGGATGTTTTTTAATCCATCAATTCGTGGATCTTGCGGTGCAATTTGCGCAAGTTTTTCTCGCCAATAAGTTGCTTGTTTTTCATTACCTTGTTGTGCAGTAAAGAACGCCATTAAATACAGCGCATCCTGATTATTGCTTTCCATAATCAGTACTTTTTGCAGTGCTTCTACTGCACGCTCATCGTGCGCTCTACCATGCCAATAGTTAGCTTGTTCAATAAGAGAACTGACAATATTTGGATCAGTTGCTGCTATATTTGCCTCAACCGCCGTTGCTTGTACTTGGCTTGAAGCCCCTAAAATGCAACCTGCGTAGATGACTTTAACGATGATATTAAGTGCGTGATTTTTCATCTTATATCCCCCCTTATTTGTCTGAACGATGCTGTGATATCTGATGTAAACGACGAGTTGAACGACGTTGTAACCAGTAATAAGTCACGAGGCCCGTCAACGCACAAAAACCAACAGCTAAAAGACCCAGCAAATAGACGTGTCTAGAGCTATACCAAAGGAATTGTTGTAAGAAAGGTAAGTCACCTTGCGAGAAGTGTTCACCTAAATGGAAACTTTTTACGGTGTCTTTGCCACTAATAAGTGTGATGTCACCTTTAATCGCCGCATTTATTTGGGCTAAATTTAAGTCATTGATAATGGTTTTTATCGAATCATTACCTTTAGCTGTAACTAATACGACAACCCTATCGCTTGCCCAAGGTGAGATAAAACTCATCATGCCACGCCAGTCTTTCACTGAAGATAAGTAACTTGCAGCATCACCACTTTGAGATAAATAATCGCCAGCCATCCAACCTTTTGCTTTATCAATCAATGATTGAGGTTTAATTTCGACGTTTTTATTTAAAAATGAGAAAGCTTGTTGTGAAAAACGAGCGGGTAAAAATCCTTCACTACTTAATGAACCAATCGCTAACACATCCTGTTGAGAAAGATTATTTTTCTCAAGCTCTTTAGCACCTAAGAAAACTGATGCATGAGAAACCGGTGTACCAGTGGCATAACCCGATCTCGCCATTAAGTTCACTAAGGTATAAAGTTCTTCGATTGTTGGATTTTCAGGTAATAGCAGTGTGGTTTGTGAAAAATCCGCACGACGGCTAAATGGGAATGATGCTCCTGAAAAATAAGCCAAGTTCGGCATTCTTGAGTAGTGCCAAGTATTTTTAAATTGCAGCGTTGATTGCGGATCAATTTGGCTAATTAAGCTGCTGCCATCCGTTAAAATACAAGGAGCATCCTCAGGTTCACGTAAATCAAAATAAAACTGCAATTGATTCTGACTGTAGATCTGACGAGGATTTAAATAGAGCGTGCTATTTTGCTGCTCACTCTCCATTCCTAGCCATTGTCTTAACATACCTAAAGGTTCTGAACGCGCCGGATACAATGCACCTAAGAATTGGTTATTCAAAGAAGCAATCAATGAAGAACGACGACTATTTAGTTTATCCGAATGAGGGAAAACATATTTCAAATCTAAAGGCAGCGCATCACCATCCCACCAAAAGAGGTCGGGAGAAACACGAAACGAAAACTGATTCGGTGCATGGTTAATACCTTGACGTGAGAAGTCATCACTACCATTAGCAATTTGACTTAACGAAACAGGTTTATTGGTATTTAACCAACGAGGTGCATCATAATCTTTACGCATAGCAAGCGTTTGAGAAGGCACCACTAAGTGATCGTTTTGTGGCAATTTACCGTTGTTTAACGCCCATACAGCTTGGCGAAGAGATTTCTCATTATCACCACTGATCAGTAATAATTTGAAAACAGGATCGACCGGGTTATCAACAATGGTTAATTGCCCACTATTTCCTGAAGGTAATGTAATACCCGCAATAGTTTGTCCTGAATAGCCGACTAAAATACCATCACTTTCAGGTAACTGATTCATTAAGACAGGTAAATCAACTTGCTTAATATCATGGCTAAAACTGCCAAACCATGATGCAGCAATAGCTGCTGTTGTTACCTCTGCATGGTCAGGTTTATCTGACAATATGATAGGTAACGAGGTCGCTGTCATTCTGTCAGGGTCAAAGAACGGTAGGGGCAATCGTTCCAGACTATACCCGCCATTAATCCAGCGACCTCGATAATCTAATGATGAATCAGGTGAGATAACCAGACTTAATCCTTCAGCCAATGGAGGAATACATTGGTTTTCATCCAACGCATCACGATTGGCTAAACGAAAGCTAAGGTTATTCACATTCGTCAACATCATTTCAGGGATTTCTAAAACATATTCATGTTCTTGCCCACCTTCTTCTAAAGGTAGAAATCCCATAGGTTGACCATTTAGCATTAAGTGAAGTGTTTGATCGGATTGAATTAATCCTTGAGACGCTTTCACTTTCATCGTTAATGTAGCGTTATCAATAAATAAATCATTCGCCATATTAAACGTCACACCAGAAAGTAATTTTCTTCCTGATAACACGATAGGTGATGGATTTCCCATCTGTGCCAATGTTAATTGCTCTTCGATATTACGCGCTTCAGACAATACACCCTCTTCAAGTTGGATCGGGTTATTCGCATTTTGTTGCACAGGCGAATGTGTATAAGAAGTTGGATCAGGTAAAAGCTCCCCTCCTAGCTCTAACATTCCGGTATCTGCTTGGGAAAGATTAATACTTGCGATAGCTATCGCCGTTAGGCTTAGCATTAATGTCAGTTTCTTTTTCATGCTTAGTCATCCCCGTTAATAGATTGCACAGAGAGTGAAGCTTTTGCTTTTGTTCTTGCTGCTGGTGCTTTCACTTTTTGGCGACGACCAAAGAACAATTCAAAAATACAACGCGTAATGCCTGCCAATTCTTTAAATGGTTTGTCTTTATAATCTGCTTGATGGATCCATGCATCAGCACGACCAAAGATAATGCGCACTAATTTACGGCGAAGATTTAAATCAATAGGTAAGAATTCAAGGCGTAGTTGATTGCTTTCTAAACTCACCATATCAACAGGAACAGTAACTTCATCTCGTTGTACATTCAGAGTGATTGAAGTGACATTACGTTGGCGAAGTTCAGACATCTTATTTACGGCGATGCGAACGCCACCCATAGAAATATCTTCAGTGGTCGTCGTTAACTCAGCACCATCATCAAAATGTAATGTGATCGGTAGAGATGCGTTGATACGTGTATTCTTACGAATTTGTCGAGTCTCTTTACCAACCGCAATAGAGGCAAGAATGATAAATAAACTGTAAGTCGCCCAAGTAAGGTTTAAAACAATAACCAGAGGGTCAATACCTTGGAAGTCATTTAATAGGTAACGAACAACAACCCATGAAATCCCAGTGATAAGAAGAAGTGCAGTAATAATTAATGGACGCACAGTGAGGTAATCCATATAGCTTTTATCAAGCAAATCACCTTTATCTGTTACGTTAAATTTACCTAATTTTGGTGAAACTAAGCTCAGTAAAGTAGGTAATACCAAACTAAATGCCATAACGGTTTCATAAATTTCACCCCAGAAAGAGTAACGGTATTTACCGATATTTTTCGAGTTTACATAAACCGACATGATTAAGTGTGGTAATGCATAGGCAAATATCATGCTGGCAGATGAAGCGATAATATTGAGGTTAAATAACATAAACAGTAACGGAGCAGTCAAGAAGATGATACGAGGCAAACCGTACTGAAAGTGGAGCATGGCATTGAGATAACATAAACGCTGAGGGAATGTTAAACCACGACCTAACATTGGATTATCAACACGGAATATTTGCGTCATCCCTCTAGCCCAACGAATACGTTGGTTAACGTGTAATGCTAAACGTTCTGTTGCAAGGCCAGCAGCTAAAGGAATATCAATAAATGCAGAGTTCCAACCTAAACGTTGTAATTTAAGCGCAGTGTGAGCATCTTCAGTTACCGTTTCAACAGCGATACCACCGATTTCTTCAAGGGCACTACGACGCATAACAGCACATGAACCACAGAAGAATGTCGCATTCCAGTTATCATTACCACGTTGAACAGGACCATAGAAAAGTGCGCCTTCATGCGGTGCATCTTTAGCCGCACTTAAGTTACGTTCAAATGGGTCTGACGAGTAGAAATAGTGTGGTGTTTGGATCAGCGCTAATTTTGGATCTTCAAGGAAGCTTCCTACCGTTGCCTGCAAGAAAATACGTGTTGAGATGTGGTCACAGTCAAAAACGCAAATAAGCTCACCGTCTGTTAATCCCATCGCATGATTTAAGTTACCCGCTTTTGCGTGATCATGGACTTCACGTTCAATGTAAGTTACACCAACATCACCAGCGAATTGTTTAAATTCTTCACGGCTACCATCATCCAATATATAAACTTTCATTTTATCTTGTGGATAATCGATAGCTTGTGCAGCTAAGACGGTATCACGTACTACATCTAAGCTTTCGTTATATGTTGGAATATAAATATCAACAGTAGGCCATTGAGAAATATCTTTAGGTAAAGGTGCTATTTTTCTATTTAATGGCCATGATGTTTGGAAATATCCTAGGACTAATATTATCCAAGAATAAATTTCAGCCATAAATAAACCGCTACCTAAAACAGCCTCAATAGTTGTATTAAAATTTAAGGTATTTGTTGCACGCCAGTAGAGATAACGCGTTGACATCAACAATGAAATAAAAACCATTGTTAATAATCGTTTTTTTGATTTTTTAAAACCGATAACAAATAACAGCAATATATTGATAATACCGAATATATATTGTTGTTCGGCACTCATTGGCATAACAATGAGTGAAAACATTGTTATCAATAGAAAAGCCGTAATTAATGTTTTAAATATTTTATTCATAAACCCATACCTTTGTCATCGCCATAGATCTTTTCTTAAGACAAAGGCACCCCATCGACATTAATAAATATCGAAAAGAAATAAACCCATCTTAAAAAATAAAATAACAATGGCTAAAGATTGACACCAGTCAATATTATTTATTTACACAAAGAGTTTTGCTTATTTAGATTAGACAGAGGCAATAAATGACAATATATCTTTTAATGATATATTTTCATGAGCATGAACTCTATCCGTTTCTTTGCTATCAAATATTTTATTATCTGCTAACAAATTTTGCTTACTCTTAATTAAATTGTCTTTCTTTGCTTTAACAACTAAAGCATCCTGGTGATAAGAAGGAATAGACGATGAAGTAACAGGCTGTTTTGGTTCGTTTTTCACAACAAGTGAAGTTTCAGAAAACGTATTATTACTTAAATTACTAATTTTATTATTATCTTCTTTATTTATAACTACTGGTTCTATTTTGTTATCAACATCTTGTATTGTAGAGGAAGAAAAATCCTGAAAAGCAAAGGCATCTTCCTGAAACTTATCTTTTAGGTTACTAATATCATCATACATAGTGTGGCCCCTTTAATAACAGTACTCTAAACCTTGTTCAATAATTTGATGCTCATCCAAAATAAGGAAGAGAGAACCTTATAGATAATTTTCACAATAAGTTAAAAATATATCTTTATAAATTCATATTTAAACTCTCATTAAATCATCAATTAATGAACATCAACTATGTAGGGTAAAATAATCTTATAAATACTGATTTATTTAATAATAAATAAGCATCATCCGATTAGGAGTAATGATTATTTAAATTAAATTGTATAATTATTTTAATGAAAAAGACAACATCAAAAAAAGTGTAAAAAGTAAAACGGTACTCATTTTCACTTTATAAAAATGGGTACTTTTACTTAATTTAATATTTATTATCACTATCAAAAATAGCGTCTTTTTCACCTAAAAAAATGGGTTTTAAAACCAGATAATAACTAGAGTTAACTAATAACAATTTGTATAAATTTTATAAAAATAAAATTCTAAAATAATCATTTATTGATATTATTTCTTCTAAAAATCAAAGAACCCATCAAGATCAATTTTAATATCCCCTCATTTTTTCATTCTAAAAAAGACTAAAAAAATAACAATTAAAAACATAAAGAATTATTTATCCATATTGATCATCATCAAAACAGGTTTCTTTTTTACACCTAAAAGGTGACTTTATTGCTTTTTATCATATTACGACCGTTTTATTTTATTGAAATAAAATAAAATACATCAGCGTTGATTAAGTTTTAGAAAAAAACATCCAAATAAAAAACAAAAATAGATTATCAATCTATGATGTGTTTTATTCTTTACTTATAGTAAATACCGCTAAGAATAACCTGTATTCCAGAATAATTAACTTAAGCGATATTTTACCTATAAAATGATATTGTTAATTTAGCTTAACAAATATACAAGCGTGATGTGGTTCAAATAATAAATGTAACGATGAAAATCAGCACACTAATAACCACAACATATTGAATTAATTATATAATAAGTATTTTATTAGTTACAAATACTAATAATTAGTACAAATACCGATACTTACGCTTTTTTATATTAAAAATACTTAATTAACTACACCTTTCTACTAAGTAAGCAGTATCGTTTTAAGATTATCTTTTTATGTAACTATATAAATAAAGATATTCTTTAGATGAATTCTTTTAAGAGTAATCCTAAGAAACTAAGTTCTATTTTTTTTATTATTCAGCAAAAACAAATCAAATTAAGACTAATTTAATAAAAATAATTTAAAATAGCGGAATCGCTTCACCTACTCACAGAATAGCAAAAAGGCACTCTATCCTTATTTACTTCTATGCTATCTTTATTAAATGAATTAGGAGTATTCGAGATAACTGGAAAAAAGATGGATTTAGAACAATTAAAAAAAGAATTTCGTACAGGCAAGAAAATAAAGTTCATTTACTTTTGGGGACACAAAAGTAAAGGTAATGACATAGCAAAAAGTTGCTTTAGCCAATGGTATCCAGCACCTTTTATATTAGATGAAGTACGTTATGCCAGCGCTGAGCACTATATGATGGCTGAAAAAGCAAGGTTATTTAATGATATAGAAGTCAGAGAACGCATAATTACCACCTCTAATCCAGGTTCAGCAAAAGCATTAGGTAGAGAAGTAAAAGGATTTGACCAAAACATTTGGGAACAACACCGCATGGATATTGTTATCCGTGCCAATGTCGCTAAGTTTTCCCAAAATGAAGAACTTGGTAAATTTCTGATTTCAACAGGCAATCGTGTGCTTGTTGAGGCAAGCCCCGTTGATAAAATATGGGGCGTCGGATTAAGTGAGCAAGATAACGAGATTAACAACCCTCTTCTTTGGAATGGATTAAATTTATTAGGCTTTGCTCTAATGAAAGTACGTAGTGTTTTGATTGAAGGTAGTAATCAATAGATAAAGAAAACTCAACTGTCACCAATCACTGTTCTTCTTTAACCTAGTGTATATAAGCAGTAGAGATAACTTAAGTATTGACTGAAATAGAAATGGCCACGTAACGACAACCTTGTCGTTGCTATAAATAATATTTACAGAATAATTAAGAGACTGATATGTATTATGGTTTTGATATGGGCGGCACAAAAATTGAGCTTGCCGTTTTTGATAAAGATCTGACTCAAGTATGGCAAAAACGAGTTCCTACACCTAAAAATGACTATCAGGCATTATTGAATGTTTTTAAGGACCTGACTTTAGAAGCTGACAATGAACTAGGTTGTAAGGGAAAAGTGGGTGTAGGTGTTCCCGGTATTGTGAATTCTAAAGAAGGAACGGTATTTACTACTAATGTTCCAGCAGCTAAATACAAACCAATGGTTCACGATCTCGCACATATACTCAATAGACCCGTTAAAGTCGAAAATGATGCTAACTGCTTTGCTTTATCAGAAGCTTGGGACCCTGAGTTTCGTCATCACCCTTCGGTATTAGGTCTTATATTAGGAACGGGTGTGGGTGGTGGTTTTGTTATTGATGGCAAAGTATTGTCTGGCAAGAATGGGATTGCTGGTGAAATCGGTCATATGAATCTGAATGTGGATGCAGATAATGTGATCGGTGAAACGATGCCAAAAATTATTTGTGGTTGTGGTAAAAAAGCGTGTTTTGAAACCTATTTATCTGGTCGTGGCTTTGAGCGTATGTATAAAGCCTTCAATGATGCCCCACAAAGAGCTGTTGATATTGTTGAACAATATTATGCAGGAGATGCAAAAACACAAGAACATGTTGATCGCTATATGAAAGTACTTGCGATTTACCTTAGCAATATTCTTACTGTGCTTGACCCGCATTTAGTTGTTATTGGTGGTGGATTATCTCAATTTAACGCGCTGTATGAGCTATTGCCTGAATATCTTTCACGCTGTGTTTACGGAAATGCACAAATCCCATTAATAGAAAAAGCACGTCATGGTGATGCAGGTGGCGCTCGTGGGGCTGCTTGCCTTAATTTATTAGACTAATAAATAAAAAAGAGCCTTTCTTCTTTTATTAAAGGCTCTTCTATTTATGGCTTATAGTGTTTTACCAGCGTCATCACATTATTAAGGCTATCGTTATGGATAAGATTTGGTTTAAAAAAAGACTAACCTTTCTTGGTGGATTAACTATCACATTAGTCTTACTTCAACTTATTAACTCACTACTCTCCATCTCTCTTCTTCAATGGGGTATTATTCCAAGAACAGGAGAAGGTTTAATTGGTATTTTTATCGCGCCTTTTATTCATGGATCTTGGTCTCATCTATTTAGTAATCTACTCCCACTTCTTATTCTTAGCTTTTTATCCATGACGCAATCTCTACGAGAATATGTCTTATCAAGTATATTTATTATTATCGTAAGTGGTTTATTAGTTTGGATTTTTGGGCGAAATGCCATTCATGTTGGTGCAAGTGGATGGATTTTTGGATTATGGTCTTTGCTTATTGCTCACGCTTTTACTCGCCATAAAATTATCGATATCGTGATCGCACTCTTTGTTTTATTCTATTATGGATCAATGGCCTATGGCTTAATTCCGGGACAGTTAGGTGTATCAACAGAATCGCATATTTCAGGTGTTGTTGCAGGGTTACTTTATGCATGGTGTGCAAAAAAGCTAATTCGCCGTAAAAGCCAAGTAGTAGAAGTGGCTAAATAGCCACTTCTCTATAAAACGGTTACTTATGACCAATTGGCAGTATTGTTCTGCCATACATCTCATTTAATACTTCAGCCATTGCAAGATAAAAAGCACTGGCACCACAAATAATACCTTCAAAACCGGCAATTTTTAAAATCAGTGCATTACCAGTGATATTTCCAATCGCCAATAAAGCAAATAAAATTGTCAGACTTAAAAAGACAAACTGTAGCGCTCTATTGGCTTTTAACGTGCCAATAAACATGAAAAAGGTAAAGATCCCCCACAGCGCTAAAAACACACCTAAAAAGAGAGGTGTTGTTGGCTCGCTTAAGCCCATCACTGGTAATAACCAAATTCCTACCAATGTCACCCAAAAGAAGCCGTAAGAGGTAAATGCAGTGGCACCAAAAGTATTGCCTTTTTTGAACTCAAAAATTCCAGCAATAACCTGAGCTATCCCACCATAAAAAATTCCCATACTCATAATGACTGAGACTACTGGGAAAAAACCGGCATTATGTATGTTCAACAAAATCGTTGTCATACCAAAACCCATTAAACCTAATGGACCCGGATTGGCAATGCGTTCGTTAGTCATAAAACCTAAAACCTCTAAAAATAATAGGGGAAAATTAAAAAAAATTTGAAGGCGCTGGATGATAAGAGGTAACACATCTAAAAACAATGATCCCAAAGGGTATATTTTTGAATAACCGCTGGCACCGATCCCAAGGGTAAATAACTAGTGGATTTAACTTAGAGAAAAGAAGTATTTAGTGATAGATGCTTATATCACCAAAAAGAACAATGAAAAATAAAGGTCTATAATTTAAAGGTTAATATTAATCAGTTGATATATTAATACTTAAATTTACCTTAAAATGCGGTTTTATACATAGAAATGAAATAAAATCTAACATATTAATTAGTTGAATTATTAACCTATAAGCGAGCTTGTTATGAAAAAAATACTTGTATTATTAATCGGTAGTACTTTGGCTTTTGCATCTCAAGCAAGTACAACACATGAAGGTGGCTTTCAAGGCTCTATTCAAGCATCCACAATTGAACAAGGTGGATTCAAAGGCCCTTCTATTAGTGAAACAACAGTAGCTAAAGCAAAAGATCTTTCTGATGACACTTGGGTTATCTTAACGGGAAAAATTACCAAAAAAATTGGTGATGAACTGTATGTTTTTGAAGATAGCACTGGCGGTATCAATGTAGATATTGATAATAAAAGATGGCGCGGACAAACAGTCACACCAGAGAATACTGTCAGAATTGAAGGTAAAGTTGATAAAGAGTGGACAAGTACAGAGATCGATGTAAAACAAATTACCATTATCAAATAATTACCATCAAATAATTTGTCTTTAAATTAAATATAGCCTGATTATTACAAAGCTAATATATTGAAATATATTAGCTTTTTATTTTTCACTTTTTTATATTTTAGTTTAATCAATAAAATTGGATCCTTTATACAAATTTCTCCGCTTTAACCTCAAGCTAAGTTTAGGTTTATAGTTATTACCAGTTAAAGCACAACCACTCTTCGCAAGAGGTGCTTTAACTCATGAGATACCCTCATAGTCGTTTACATCCTAACTACTCTACGTTTACCCTGTTTTCTCCATTTTAAGCCTGCTATGCAGGCTTTTTTTCTACTTGTATCAAGTAATACTCTCGCAAAACATCAAAAAAGGATAAGCAAAGTATTATTTATACCTTTGTTTTCTATAAATATTTTTTTACAAAACTCTACGCGTTTATACCTTAATTAAATTGACCTTCCAGTAGGGGGAAAGATTATTGTTTCGTCTATCAACTTAATGAAAGGAATGAACAATGAAAAAGTTATTACTGCCTTCTATCATTGCAATCTCTGCTTTTACTAGTACAGCTTATGCTTCTAATCATAATGTTGTTGAAGTTTATAAAACAGAGAGTTGTGGATGCTGTACTTTATGGGCTGATGGTGTAAAAGAAGCTGGCTTTAACGTTAAAGTGAATATCGTTTCAGAAACACAATTAATGGAAAAGTACCAACAAGCAGGTGTACCCAATAATTTATTAAGTTGCCACTTTGCGACTTATCAAGGTAAAGACTTAGTCGGACATATCCCAGTTGATAGCTTAAAAAATATCGACTTAGTGGATAAATCTAAATCGGGTATTGCGGTTGGGGGAATGCCTGCAGGAAGTTTAGGTATGTATGCCGGTGATTATAAAGAGCCTTACCAAGTTATTGCTTTTGATAAATCAGGTAATCAATCTCTATTTAAGGCTTACAACTAGGTTTTTCTTACTGATTTTTCTTAGTTAGTTTTGTTCTTACTGTAGTGTTGTTTTAATAGCGATATATCTCTCCGATAGTGCTATTTTCCTCTGCCTGTATTCCGTTTACAGGCAGAGTTTTATTTTTGAATAGTAAATAATGTTGGCACAATAGGATTAGCAGGTGAAGGTTTTAAAAAAAATAGACAAATCAATCCTAAAACAACAAACCATGTTATTAAATGAAATCCATCTATAAAGGATGCGACATGAGACTCCCTTGTTATTAAAGCCATAACATCTTGAACGTTATCAAGCCCCTTTCCTAATAATTTTTGTTCCCCTGTTTGTACATAACCCCTTAGTGATCCTTGGTGTATATCATAAGATATTCTTAAATACGTATTCATTAAGGCTCCAGCTAGTGCTGGCATTAATACTCTTGCTATTGAAATATAAGCCCCAAGGTGCAACGCTTCACTGGGTTTAATGTTGGTCACAAATGAAGCAATTAAACCAATTAATAAAATACATTCTCCAATAGCTTGTACCACAATAAGCAAAAAGAAATCATCCGATCTCCACTGATAAGTAATTTGATGACCAAGTAAACAAGAAGCACCAATAATAGTCATTCCGATCATCATCACTAAACGAGGCTCTAGCCGACGTGCGATAATAATGGCTAAAGGACTACAAAGAAGATAGGTAATAAAACCAACATTGCTTATTTCTCCTATTTGTTGTGCTTTTAAACCTGCAACAATACTCAAAAAAGAAGGCACAAATAATGAGTTGGGCAACATTAAAAAACCGTATAAACAAGCAATGACAAAACAGACCCTTAAATTATAATTTGTCAGCCAATTTAGATATCCAAAACTTTTGCTATAAGTTACCGCTCTAATAATAAAAGTCAGTATTAAAATAGCACTACCAAGTAAACAAGAAATAATTAGCCCAGAGTCCCACCATCCAAGTAATTCACCTTGAACAACACTAATATATAATAGAGTTAAACCTAGGCATTTTAATGTCATTCCTCCCCAATCACTTTGTGCAAGTTGCTCTTTATTGATAGGTGTAATTGGCATTCCACGCCAAGCAAAAAACATAATAGCTAACGAAAATAACATTGAAACCCAATAGAGCCAGCGCCAATTTAAGATCTCAAATATTGAACCTGAAATTCCTATTCCTGCATCCATTCCTACTGAAACACGTAGGCTATAAGCCGCCATAACGATTAACCAAACATTAGGGTTTAAACTTCTTAATGCCAAAGAAATTGTCATTGGCAAATAGACACCCAAACAAAAACCAATCAAAAAATGCAGTATTAATAAAAAAGGTAGCCCAATAAAATCGCCATAACTAGAGACAAAAATACAACAGACAAAAAGTAATAAGCTTGAACTAATTAATATTTTCTCAGCACCATAAATCACCATAAACCAAGGTACTAATGTCATACTGATTAACTGAGCAGAATTAATTGCCACGTTTAACCAAGATCCTTGGACTACATCTAGAGCAAAAATGCCTCGTAGATCAGCCAAAGAAATAGAAAACATACGAATAAATAACGTAGATAAAATAGCACCAAGAAAAACAGAAAATACGATAAATAAAGGTCTATTTTCTTGTGCGCCAGACAAGAAATTAAGCGTCACCATCAACCTCCTCTATAGATAAACTTTCTGTGTCTATTTTTACCTCAACAGACATGCCAGCACGCAATTTAGCTAATAATTTATTATTACTATCAAAAGTGATGTAAACAGGGATACGTTGAACAACTTTAGTGAAATTGCCACTCGCATTATCGGCAGGAATTAATGCCGATTCGCCACTACTTTGCGCACCAATATAACGAACTTTTCCTTGATATATTTCATTAGGAAAAGCATCTATATTGATAGAAACAGTTTGTTCAGGAAGAATTTTTTTTATCTGTGTCTCTTTTAAATTCGCAATGATGTAAATATGATTTAGAGGAGTCAGTGTGACGATTTCTGTGCCAGGAGTAACTAAACTACCAAGATTGACTTTTATTTTATTTAACTGAGCATCAAAAGGGGCTTCTATTCTTGTATAAGTAAGTTCTGTTTCTGTTTGTTGATAACGTGTTTGAGCAATATTTTTTTCTGTTAGACGTATTTCTTCTTGAGCTTTAAGTAATACCAATGATTGTTTAGCTTGCTCCCATTCATTTTTAGCTGCGCTTTGTAATTTTATTAAACGTTGTAAATCAGATTGAGCGTCAAGGTAATTTTGTTGAGTTATAGCCCCACTTCGAATCAAATCTTTTCGTAATAAAGGATTTCTTTTCGCTTGAGCGACATCAATAACTGTCGCTTCATAGCGATTATGTAAAGTTTCGATATTAAGTTCAGACGCTTTTATCTCTTCTTTTAAATTATTAAACTGTAATTGTGCCTTTTTAAACTCGGCAATAGCGGTCTCTTTACTAAGTAACTGTTCGTTATCATTAATAATAGCAATAACATCTCCTTGTTTAACAAACTGATAATCCTCCTTTTTTATTTCAGAAATAAATCCCGTCATTCTTGATTTTAATATTGTAGGGTCTGTTTTTATGTAGGCATTATCAGTGGATTGATATCGTGCATCACTCCACCATTTATCCCAATCTAACGTTGCAGTTGTAATCAATACAATAACTAAAATGACAGCAATCCAAGGAGTATAAGTCATTATAAATTCTGTTATTTTTTCTTTTCTTGATGGCGTGTTTTTCATATTTCATTCCCAAATAACGATATTTCCACTCACTTAACTCGCAATCTAACATTGTTAGGTTGTATAAATATGGTAAACTAACATTGTTAGATATAAAAGAGGGAAATGAGAATTATTTATGAAAACACCTAAAATTGAACGGCTGAAAGTAGTAGATACCGCCCTTGCATTACTAGAGACAGAAGGTATTGAAGGCTTAACAATGCGTAAACTAGCGGATGCTTTACAGATAAAAGCAGCCTCTCTCTATTGGCACTTTGATAACAAACAGACGTTAATTGAAGGGATCGCGGATAGAATAGTCAGCGATGTTGCCGTAAATTTTGAATTTCATAATGATTGGAAAAAAGATATAACACGCCTTTCTTATGATTTAAGAAACGCATTTTTACGTCATAGGGACGGTGCCAGAGTATTTGCAGGTACTTATGTCATTTCTGAAAATGTATTACGTATAAATAATACTTTTATTAATGCAATTATGCAGTCAGGTACTTCAGCTCAATTAGCCAGCAAAATGACAATGGCGTTACTCTATTTTATTTTAGGATGTTGTATAGAACAACAATCCGTCATGCTCATTGAAAAAGCAGAATTAATGGATAAAAGAGAGGCATTTGAGCAATTAGTCCAAGATAAATTTCCTCAAACTTGGCAAGCAAGAGAGGTTCTTTTTGCTGATGATTTTACAAGTCGCTTCGAATTTGGATTAGAGCAATTATTGCTCGGTTTTCAGCATCAAATTAATTAGAATTGAAAAAATAGCCGCTTATAATAAGCGGCTATTTTATTTTCTTATTTTATAAATCAGACAGGGCCATAGCTAATAGCGGTTGCGATACCAATCGCCGCCATACCAATCACGGTCCAAACCATCAAGATTGGGAAAACAAATTTAACCCAACGAGTCCAAGGCACTTTTCCTACGGCCAATACTGCCATTAATACGCCAGATGTTGGTGTAATTATGTTAGTAAATCCATCGCCTAATTTAAGGATCAATACACCAGTTTGGCGAGTGAGATCCAAGATATCTAAGATAGGTACCATAATTGGCATCACTATAGAAGCTTGTCCGGTTCCTGATGTTACCAATAAATTAAATAATAAATTAAAGAAATAAAGTAACTGCGCTCCCCAAAAATGAGAGGTTTGCTGTAATGGAACGAGTGTGGCTTGAACAATAGAATCCAGTACACGACCTTCATCTAAAATAACAATCACAGCTCTTGCAATACCGACGACTAATGCACCATAAACTAAGGATTGAGCGCCTTTCATAAAGGTTTTTATATAGTCATTAGGGCCAATTTTAAACATCGCCGCAACCACAACACTCATCATAATAAAGATGGCAGATAAGTGCTCAATTCCCCATTTATATTCAAATGCACCGTATAAAAACAATCCAATAAATGCAATAAAGACCACAAGACTCAATTTCTGCATTAAAGAGAAAGTACCGTCCACGGTTTGATCTTTGTTAGCATCATAATCAGGATCATCTGTTGCTAGTCCATACATATAACTTTTAGCTGGATTATTCGCGATACGTCTTGCATACCAAACAATATAAGCAATAGTGACCACAATCAGAACTGAGAATAATACAATTCTAAAAATCACACCTGAAAATAAAGGCACTTCAGCTAAGGTTTGTGCTGTACCTAAAATAGTAGGATCTAAAACACCAACTGCATTTCCTGCATAATATCCTAGGTAAACAACAGCAACTCCCGTTATGGCATCTAATTTCATCGAACGCGAAAGGGCTATTCCTATTGGAATAAAAGCAATAACCGCATTTGCAGCTAATCCTAATGATGAAAGCATTCCAAATATAAACGCAACGGTAATAATCAGTGCTTGATAATTACCTTTTGTTTTGACAATTAACGCATTGATCCCTGAATCAATAGCGCGAGTTCTATCATAAATAGCAATCGCACCACCAATCATAAAAATCAGAAAAATAATACTCGCTGACTGCTTCAATCCCACAGGAATGGCATAAAAAACATCCATTAATGATGCAGGGTTTTGGTCAACATAACCAAAACTACCCGGTACAACTCGATTTAGTCCATTTACTGTTTCGCGTTCGTAAGTACCTGCAGGAATTAAATAAGTTGCAATAGCGGCTAAGATAACGATGCCAAAAATAATAATAAAAGCATCAGGCATAGCCCATTTTATTTTTTTATTCTTATCCATACATTCACCTTATTGAGACAAGCGCTTTAAAATATTGGCAAATAGCACCGTTCTTTCGGTTAATGAAGGCAAATCAATATATTCTTTATCGCTGTGTTGATATCCCCCAATAGGGCCTAAACCATCTACACTAGGTGTGCCAACTCCTGCTGTAAACGAAGCATCAGAGCCACCACCTGTTGAAATATCTTCAATATCAAGACCAAGCAGACGAGCTTGCTCTTTGATGATGTCAATTAATGCACTACTTTCAGGTGTTTTAACCATAGGAGGGCGATTAATACCACCATTAAGTGTAAGCTTAATTCCTTCTAATACAGGTTTGCTGCATACTTCTCTTACAAGTTTATCAATTTCAACACCTTGCTCATCGGTTGAAATACGAACGTCAATCTCAGCACGTGCATTAGGTGCGACGGTATTAACGGATGTACCACCAGAAATCAATCCTACGTTGACAGAAAGGCCGTCATCATGACGAGAAAGTGCGTGCAATGCTTGGATTTTATAAGAGAGCTCTTGAATAGCACTAATTCCCGCTTCTGGTGCAATACCAGAGTGAGATGCTTTACCTTCAATTAAAAGCTCATAAGTTCCCACACCTCGACGCGCACTCACAATCGCTCCATTAGCACGAGCTGGCTCCATCACTAAGGCATAGGATTTATTTTTGGCATACTGTTCAATCAGACCACGAGAAGTTTTTGAGCCAATTTCTTCATCACAATTTAAGAAGATTTCAACATTTTTATAAGCATTATTACCTGATTGCATAAGTGCATTGATAGCATAATAAGTCAGAACATGGCTGGCTTTCATATCAATAACACCAGGACCATAAGCACGAGTATCTTCGATACTAAATGGGCGTTCTGCCACTGTTCCTTTAGGAAAAACAGTATCAAGATGGGCAGCAATGAAAATCTGTGGATCTTTGGCTTCTTTATGAACTAAGCGATAATTATTGCCCAGTTTTTCATTATTAAAAACCTCAACAATAAAGCCTAATTGCTCATAACGTTGAATCAGTAAATTAGCAACGGCATCAACGCCCTCTTTATCATAAGATCCGCTTTCTGTGTTCACTAATTCTTTTAAAAATTCAACCATTTCATTGTATTGTGAATTAATTGTGTTTTGCATTTCTCTTACCTCTTGTAATTATAATTTGCAGTTTTTCTTAGCTTACTTTTGAGCTTTATTTCTCCTGAAAGAACTCGCTTATAAACTGCAATAAAACGCTAAAGAACGATCATTAGCGCTAATTTGTAATTTTCATTATTTATTAATAAATAAAACAACCTTAAACTTTACATATATTTAATATGATTGCATCTATTTTTTAAAATCATAACAACAATTAATTAAACTAGCGATAAACCGTAATTTGAAGAAATATAACTATTGAATAAGAGATCGGATGAGATAAGAGAATTAACCTGAATATTACTTGACTATTTAAATAAGAAATTAGACAAATAAAACCAAATAAAACATAAATTAATACTTCTCTAAATCAAATTAATACAGAAAGAATAAAACATAAATATAATAAAAATTTAAATTAAAGCATAATATTTATAAAAAATTATTTTAATAAAAAAACAAATACTATTAAAAAAACAATGTATTACAACACATACCTTTATTTATTTTTAAAATATAAAATATATTTTAGATTTTACTATTTAATATTCTATTCCTAGAAAAGGTAAATAAACACTCCTATTGAATAAGCGGTTTAACTTTAGTGATTTATTCTATAAGTTAAGCCCTCTTCATCAATAATTATTAAACATTATTATTACTAAGATTGTTGTTAATTCGCAACGCTAGCCTTATTTAATAAATATTATTTATAACTAAAGGCGAAAAACACTATAAATATAATAAAAAACCCAGTGATCTAATTAAGATTTCACTGGGTTTAAGTATAAATAACAATAAATTATTTATAAAAAGCTAATTTTTATTCAACTGTAACCGATTTTGCTAAGTTACGAGGTTGGTCTACGTCTGTGCCTTTAATTAAAGCAACATGATAAGACAACAACTGTAATGGTACGGTATAGAAAATCGGCGCGATAAGCTCTTCAACGTGAGGCAGTGAAATTAACTTCATCGTTTCGTTTTCTTCAAAGCCTGCATCTTGATCTGCAAACACATACAATAAACCACCACGTGCCCGAACTTCTTCGATATTAGATTTTAATTTCTCTAATAACTCATTGTTTGGCGCAATGATAATAACCGGCATATCTGCATCAATTAAAGCTAATGGACCATGTTTTAATTCACCAGCAGCATATGCTTCAGCATGAATATAAGAGATCTCTTTTAGCTTTAATGCACCTTCTACCGCAATTGGGTATTGGTCGCCACGACCTAAGAATAAAGCATGGCTTTTTTCTGAGAAGTCTTCAGCCAACGCTTCAATCACTTTATCTTTCGATAACATGCTTTCAATGCGGCTTGGCAATGCATGTAATGCTGTTGAAACTTCCTGTTCTAATGTCGCAACACCTTTAATACGTCCCATATATGCCACCAGCATTAATAGAACGGTTAACTGTGTTGTAAATGCTTTGGTTGATGCAACACCAATTTCAGCACCTGCTTTAGTCATTAAAACAAATTCAGACTCACGAACTAAAGAAGAGCCCGCGACGTTACAAATTGCTAAAGAAGATAAATAACCTAGCTCTTTAGATAAACGTAAAGCAGCTAATGTATCTGCTGTTTCACCTGATTGAGATAATGTGATCAGTAAGCTATTACGGCGAGTTGCTGGTTTGCGGTAGCGATATTCTGATGCAATTTCAACATCACAAGGAATACCTGCTAAAGATTCAAACCAATAACGAGAAACCATACCTGCGTTATAAGAAGTCCCGCAAGCTACAATTTGAATATGTTCAACTTTAGATAAGATCTCTTCAGCTTTAGACCCTAACTCACTGAGATCGATAGTTTCTGATTTTAAACGACCTTCAAGGGTATTTTTAATCGCCAGAGGCTGTTCGTAGATCTCTTTTTGCATGTAGTGGCGATAAACACCTTTATCACCCGCATCGTATTGAACATTTGATTCAATCGTATCACGATTAACTTCATTGCCATTCACATCAAAAATATGAACGTGGCGACGAGTAATTTCAACAATATCCCCTTCTTCAAGGTAGATAAAGCGACGGGTAACAGGTAATAATGCCAATTGGTCAGAAGCAAGGAAGTTTTCACCTACGCCAAGACCTACCACCAGCGGGCTACCAGAGCGAGCAGCGACTAATAACTCTGGTGTACGGCTATCCATAATCACGGTACCGTAAGCACCACGTAATTGAGGAATAACGCGTTGTACAACTTCACGTAATGTACCACCTTGACGCTGTTCCCAGTTAACAAGGTGAGCAATCACTTCAGTGTCAGTTTGAGAAGCAAACTGATACCCTTTTTTAATTAATTCTGCTTTCAGTTCTTGGTAGTTTTCGATAATACCATTGTGTACCACGGCAATAGTGCCCGATACATGAGGATGCGCATTATCTTCACAAGGTTCACCATGTGTTGCCCAACGTGTATGAGCAATACCTGTACCACCAATCACTTGTGTCTTTTCTGCTTCTTCTGCCAGCATTTGTACTTTGCCAGCTTCACGCAGACGTGTCATTTTACAGTCATTATCCACAACCGCTAAACCCGCAGAATCATAACCGCGGTATTCTAAACGACGTAAGCCTTCAATTAAGATTTCAGCGATATCGCGTTGTGCAACTGCACCTACTATTCCACACATTGTGTTATTCCTAAAACTGTGCGTTTATTCGCACTTGGATGTCTTATACCTGATTGGTTTTATTCCCCAAGCCATTGTAGAAAGCGGGGATATTTTTTGTTTTTAGAATAATAGCGTACAAGAAAAGGGCGCTAGTTAAATATACGCCCTTATCTTAAAATTATTGTTTTTTCTTCACTGGACGTTTCCATCCACTGATATGAGTTTGCTTAACTCGACTGATCACTAATTCGTTTTCATTCACATTTTTAGTGAGTGTTGTTCCTGCACCAATGGTTGCACCATTAGCAACAGTCACTGGCGCCACTAATTGGGTATCTGAGCCAATAAAGACATCATCACCAATAACTGTTTTGAATTTATTCGCACCATCGTAGTTACAAGTGATAGTACCTGCACCAATATTAACGTTAGCACCGACTTCAGTATCGCCTAAGTAAGTCAGATGACCCGCTTTAGAGCCAACACCTAGGCTTGCTTTTTTCATCTCAACAAAGTTACCAACGTGAGCTTTATCCGCTAATTCACTGCCAGGGCGAAGACGTGCAAATGGTCCAACAGTACACTCTTGTGCTAAGTTTGCATCCTCGATCACCGTATATGGGCTAATAATCGAGTTATCACCAATCACACAGTTTTTCAGGACGCAACCTGTACCAATTTCAACGTTATTTCCTAAAGTTACATCACCTTCAATAATAACGTTAGTATCAATCACGACATCTTGACCGTGAGTTAATGTGCCACGTAAATCAAAACGAGCAGGATCAAGCAACATAACGCCTTCTAATAATAAACGCTCTGCTTGTTCTGTTTGGTAAATACGTTCTAATGCAGCCAGTTGTAAACGGTTATTCACGCCTTCCATTTCACTATGACGACGAGGGTGAGCCGTTTCAATTTTACGACCTTCTTTATACGCTAACGCGATAATGTCAGTAATGTAATACTCTTTTTGTGCATTGTTATTATTGAGCTTACCTAACCAACGTTTTAAATCACCACCGTTTGCGACTAAAATACCCGTGTTGATTTCAGTAATTTTGAGTTGTTCTTCAGAAGCATCTTTTTGTTCGATAATGCCAGTCACTTCGCCATTTTCACGAACAATACGACCATAACCCGTTGGGTTATCTAAAATGACCGTTAATAAGCCAATACCGCCTTCTGGTTTTACTTCAATTAAACGTTCTAACGTTTCTTTAGTGATAAGTGGAACATCACCATAAAGCATCAGGATATCTTCATCATCAGCAAAGAAAGGCGCAGCTTGTTGCATTGCGTGACCTGTTCCTAGTTGCTCTGCTTGTAGTACCCAATTAACAGGTTGTGAACCTAATTTTTCTTTCATTAGTTCACCACCATGTCCATAGACAAGGTGTGTTTGTTGAGCACCTAGTGACTTGGCAGTATCAATCACATGTTGAACCATGGATTTACCCGCAAGTTTATGAAGAACTTTAGGTAACTGTGAATACATGCGGGTGCCTTTTCCCGCAGCAAGAATAACAACGCTTTTAGCTGAATTAGACATAATTAACCCGATAACTCCCGTAAAGAATGGCAAGTAAACCTGTTTATGCCAAATAATACTACATATTTCGTCACACAAAATATTTCATGACGCAAAAAAGCCAGTTAGCTAAGAACCAACTGGCTTTTTTATTCATAGACTGCCTATTTACATCAACGTCGAGTCAATTCGATTACACGTAGTTTTGCAATCGCTTTGGCTAATTCTGCTGATGCTTGAGCATAGTCAACATCACCATGAGAGGATTGAATGTGTTCTTCAGCTTTACGCTTAGATTCCAACGCTTTCGCTTCATCCAAATCACGACCACGGATAGCTGTATCTGCCAGTACAATGACGCCAGTCGGCTGAACTTCGAGAATACCACCTGAAAGGTAGATAACCTCTTCTTCGCCCGATGTTTTTACGACACGTACCATGCCCGGTTTTATGGCAGTTAATAACGGGGTATGCTGCGGATAAATACCGAGCTCACCTTCGCTACCAGTTACCTGAATTCGTTTGACTTCGCCGTCATATAACTGCTTTTCAGCGCTGACAACTTTCAGGTGGAACGATGTATCGGCCATATCAACCTCCCGTCAGCCGTATTAAAGCTTCTTAGCTTTTTCTACTGCTTCTTCGATAGTACCAACCATGTAGAACGCCTGCTCTGGCAGGTGGTCATAATCACCGTTCAGAATACCTTTAAAGCCACGGATAGTGTCTTTCAGGGAAACGAACTTACCTGGTGAACCGGTAAATACTTCAGCAACGAAGAATGGCTGAGATAGGAAGCGCTGGATCTTACGCGCACGCGCAACAACCAGTTTATCTTCTTCTGACAGTTCATCCATACCTAAGATAGCGATGATGTCTTTCAGTTCCTGATAACGTTGCAGGATAGACTGAACACCACGAGCAACATCATAGTGCTCTTGGCCAACTACCAGTGGGTCTAACTGACGACTGGTTGAATCCAGTGGGTCAACCGCAGGGTAGATACCTAATGAAGCAATTTGACGGCTCAGTACAACGGTCGCATCTAAGTGAGCAAACGTTGTTGCTGGTGATGGGTCAGTTAAGTCATCCGCAGGTACGTATACAGCCTGTACAGAGGTGATTGAACCCGTTTTGGTTGAAGTGATACGTTCTTGTAGAACACCCATCTCTTCAGCCAATGTTGGCTGGTAACCTACCGCTGATGGCATACGACCTAACAGTGCTGATACTTCAGTACCTGCTAAGGTGTAACGATAGATGTTATCGACGAATAACAGTACGTCACGGCCTTCATCACGGAATTTTTCAGCCATAGTCAGACCAGTCAGTGCTACACGCAGACGGTTTCCTGGTGGCTCATTCATCTGACCATAAACTAACGATACTTTGTCAAGAACGTTAGAATCTGTCATTTCATGATAGAAGTCGTTACCCTCACGAGTACGCTCACCAACACCAGCAAATACAGAGTAACCTGAGTGCTCGATCGCGATGTTACGGATCAATTCCATCATGTTAACTGTTTTACCAACACCCGCACCACCGAACAGACCTACTTTACCACCTTTAGCAAACGGACAGATTAAGTCCATTACTTTGATACCGGTTTCAAGCAGTTCTTGTGAGTTTGATAACTCTTCGTAGGTTGGTGCTTCACGGTGGATAGACCAACGTTCTTCAGTTGCAATATCACCTTTCATATCGATAGGTGTACCCAGAACGTTCATGATACGTCCCAGTGTTGCTTTACCTACTGGTACTTCAATTGGGTGGCCCAAGTTTTCAACTTTTAAGCCACGGCTTAAACCGTCTGATGTACCCATTGCGATACAACGAACGATACCACCGCCTAACTGTTGCTGAACTTCCAGCACCAGTTTTTCTTTACCATTCATAACCTCAAGAGCGTCGTATACTTTAGGGACGCTATCCTGAGGGAACTCGGCGTCCACTACGGCGCCGATTACCTGGACAATCTTTCCAGTAGCCATCTTGAATCCTCTACGTAATTCGTAAACCTAGCTGTTATACCGCGGCTGCACCAGACACAATTTCTGTAAGTTCCTGAGTAATGCTTGCTTGGCGTGCTTTGTTGTACACCAATTGCAGTTCTTTAATCAGGTTACCACCGTTATCTGTAGCGGCTTTCATCGCGACCATTCGGGCGGCCTGCTCACTCGCTAAGTTCTCTACGACGCTCTGGTAAACTTGCGATTCGATATAACGACGCAGTAAAGTATCCAGTAACGCCTTAGGATCAGGTTCGTACAGATAATCCCAAGATTTTTCTTTCAGCTCTTCGTCATCACCTGGTGGTAATGGTAAAACCTGAAGAATTTTAGGCTCTTGAGCCATGGTATTGATGAACTTATTTGCCACCACATACAGTTTATCTAAACGACCTTCGTCATAAGCCTGCAACATGATATTGACTGGACCGATAAGGTCTGACAGTTTTGGATCATCACCCATACCAGTTACTTGACCAACAACATTCCCGCCTACTGAGCCAAAGAATGAAGCGGCTTTAGAACCGATTAGTGCTAAATCTACCTGCACACCTTTTTCAGACCACTCTTTCATGTCTGCCAGCAGTTTTTTGAACAAGTTAATGTTCAAACCACCACACAAACCACGGTCGGTCGAAACAACCAGGTACCCGACACGTTTAACTTCACGCTCTTCGAGGTATGGATGTTTGTATTCCAGATTCCCTAACGCAAGGTGACCAATCACACTGCGCATGGTTTCTGCATAAGGACGGCTGGCTGCCATGCGTTCCTGCGTTTTACGCATTTTCGACGCGGCGACCATCTCCATCGCTTTAGTGATCTTCTGTGTGTTTTGCACACTGGCGATCTTCGAACGTATCTCTTTTGCGCCGGCCATTTCTGCTTCTCCTCATGAACCAGACGGCCTAATGTTTAACTATTAGGCCGAATAGTTATTACCAGGACTGAGTCGCTTTGAAGTTTTCTAGCACGCCTTTCAGCTTCGCTTCGATTTCTTCGTTATAAGTACCAGTCTGGTTGATTTCTTTCAATAAATCAGCATGTTCACGAGAGGCATAAGCTAATAAAGCCGCTTCAAATGGCACAACTTTTGAAATTTCAACATCTTCCAGATAACCACGTTCTGCTGCAAACAGTGATAAAGACTGTTGTGCGACAGACATTGGTTCGTACTGTTTCTGTTTCAGCAATTCAGTCACTTTCTGA
This sequence comes from Proteus vulgaris, assembly GCF_016647575.1. GTDB lineage: Bacteria > Pseudomonadota > Gammaproteobacteria > Enterobacterales > Enterobacteriaceae > Proteus > Proteus mirabilis_B. The sequence continues at coordinate 4,071,802 of NZ_CP032663.1, read as the reverse complement.
CCGTGGTTCAATTGTTTACGGGTAGCATCGTCCAGATCTGAAGCGAACTGTGAGAATGCTGCCAGCTCACGATACTGCGCAAGTGCAGTACGGATACCACCAGAAAGTTTCTTCATGATCTTAGTCTGAGCTGCACCACCCACACGAGATACGGAGATCCCTGGGTTAACAGCTGGACGGATACCTGCGTTAAACAGGTTAGATTCTAAGAAGATCTGACCATCGGTAATAGAGATTACGTTCGTAGGAACGAATGCAGAAACGTCCCCTGCTTGCGTTTCGATAATTGGTAACGCAGTCAGAGAGCCGGTTTTACCTTTAACTTCACCATTAGTGAAAGCTTCTACGTACTCAGCATTAACGCGAGCAGCACGCTCCAGTAAACGGGAGTGCAGATAGAAAACGTCACCAGGGTATGCTTCACGTCCAGGTGGACGACGAAGTAACAGTGAAATTTGACGGTATGCGACAGCCTGTTTAGACAGGTCATCATAAATTATCAGGGCATCTTCACCACGGTCACGGAAGTATTCACCCATTGCGCAACCTGAATAAGGAGCTAGATATTGCAGCGCTGCTGATTCTGATGCAGAAGCAACAACAACAATGGTGTTTTCTAACGCGCCATGTTCTTCTAATTTACGAACAACGTTCGAAATAGTAGAGGCTTTCTGACCGATAGCGACATAGATACATTTAATGCCAGAGTCGCGTTGGTTGATGATCGCATCGACAGCCAGAGCAGTTTTACCTGTTTGACGGTCACCGATGATCAATTCACGCTGACCACGACCGATTGGGATCATGGCATCGACGGATTTGTAACCTGTTTGTACAGGCTGATCAACTGATTGACGGTCGATAACACCAGGAGCAATCATCTCAACAGGTGAGAATCCATCATGCTCTACTGCACCTTTACCATCAATCGGCTCACCCAGTGTGTTTACCACACGGCCAAGCAGACCACGCCCTACAGGTACTTCCAGAATACGACCTGTACATTTAACTTTCATGCCTTCTGCTAAGTCAGCATAAGGACCCATCACAACCGCACCAACAGAGTCGCGCTCTAAGTTCAGTGCGATAGCGAAACGGTTACCCGGCAGTGCGATCATCTCACCCTGCATAACTTCGGCTAAACCGTGGATACGAATGATACCGTCACTAACGGATACAATCGTACCTTCATTGTGAGCTTCACTCACTACATTGAACTGAGCAATGCGCTGCTTGATCAGTTCGCTGATTTCAGTGGAATTCAGTTGCATATGCTCCAGTCCCCTTAAGACTGCAAGACGTCCGTTAATCGCTCTAAACGGCCACGAATACTGCCATCGATGACGAGGTCACCGGCGCGTATAATCATGCCTGCGATAACAGACTTATCAATTTTGCAATTCAGCTTCACTTTGCGTGATAGACGTTTTTCCATCGCTGCAGAAATGTTAGCTAGCTGCTGTTTAGTTAGCTCAATGGCAGAAGTTACTTCAACGTCAACCGTTGACTCTAGTACTGCGCGCAATTGAATAAATTGGCTCAATACTTCAGGCAACGTTGATAAACGGCCATTATCAGCCATAACACGAATTAAATTCTGAGCATGACCATCTAATTGTTCGCCACAAAGGTCGACAAAGATGTCAGCCAGTTTTTCTGATGCTAAAGAACCAGAAAGTAATTCGGTTACCTGCTCATTGCGTGCTACTTCAGCGGTGAACGCCAGCATAACCTGCCATTTATCGACAGCCTGGTTTTCCACAGCAAAGTCAAAAGCTGCTTTGGCGTAGGGGCGAGCTACCGTTGCTATTTCAGACATGCCCCTCCCTCCTTACAGTTCAGCGACCAGTTTATCAACGATGTCGCTATTAGCAGCTTCATCCACGGAACGTTCAATAATTTTCTCGGCACCTGCGATAGCCAGCATTGCGACTTGTTTACGAAGTTCTTCACGAGCACGTTTACGCTCTGCATCCAATTCGGATTGAGCTTGTGCAACGATCTTACTACGTTCTTGCTCTGCTTCTGCTTTAGCATCTTCAATCATTTGAGTGCGTTGTTTATTCGCGGATTCAATGATTGCTTGAGCTTCTGCTTTTGCTTTCGCTAGCTGATCGCCTGCATCGGCTTTCGCTAAATCTAAGTCCTTTTTAGCACGTTCTGCAGATGATAAACCGTCAGCAATTTCTTTTTGACGTTTTTCAATGGCCGCCATAATTGGTGGCCATACGAATTTCATACAGAACAAAACAAACAGGACAAATGCGACGGCCTGGCCGAGGATTGTTGCATTTAAATTCACAGCACAATACCTCTTTCTTGGTTATTAACTAACTTGATGCTTTTACTGCTCATTGCCATCATTAGGCAACAGCAAACATCACGTAAAGGCCCAGACCCACAGCAATCATTGGGATGGCGTCAACCAGACCCATAACGATAAAGAACTGTGTACGCAGAAGAGGGATCAGATCAGGCTGACGAGCAGCACCTTCTAAAAATTTGCCTCCGAGGATTCCGATACCGATTGCAGCACCGATTGCAGCTAAACCCATCATAATAGCGGCAGCCATGTACAGCAGATCCATACTCAGGTTTTCCATGACAGTCTCCAGTTTGTTTCAGTTATTTCTTCAAAGAGTTAATAATTAATGTTCTTCAGATGCCATCGACAGATAGACAATCGTTAGAACCATGAAAATAAATGCTTGTAACGTAATAATCAGTATGTGGAATATTGCCCAAGGAAGGCTTAATAACCACTGTGACCACCACGGTAACAGACCAGCAATAAGAATAAAGATCAGTTCACCTGCATACATGTTACCAAACAGTCGAAGACCGAGGGAAACAGGTTTTGATAGCAGGCTTACCCCTTCCAAGATTAAGTTGACAGGAATAAAAATTGGGTGATTAAAAGGCTGTAAAGTCAGCTCTTTTGTAAACCCTTTTATGCCTTTCATCTTAATGCTATAGAAAAGGATCAGGATAAATACACCAATTGCCATCGATAGAGTAATACTCACGTCCGCAGTCGGAACGATGCGTAACGCTGGTAACCCTAAGATGTGTTCACCGATATAAGGGATGAAGTCGATTGGTAATAAATCCAGGGCATTCATTAACAGCACCCAAACGAACACAGTCAATGCCAAAGGTGCAATGACCTTGCTCTTTCCGTGATACATATCACGGACGCTGCTATCAACGAAACCAATGATCATTTCTACTGCAGTCTGGAATTTTCCCGGTACGCCACTGGTTGCTCTTACTGCTACTTTTCTAAACAGCCATAGGAACAGAGCTCCCATCAGTACTGAAAAGAAAAGTGAGTCAATATTTAACACCCAGAATGATGGCGCATTTTCAGCATGGGGATTGACCAACTCGAAAGTACGCAGGTCCAACTGAAGGTTATTCAGGTGGTGACCTATGTAGTCTCTAGTGGTTAATGCTTCTCCTGATGCAGACATGATGCCAATTACCCTTTTGTTGTTAAAAACGCTAACCGTTAATGACGGCTGGTGCAACGACCTGCATAACAAGCACCGCTAAGTAGGTCATGACCAGTGGTGCAAATGCCGCTTTAAACACTCCTAAAGCAACAATCAGCAAGGCTATTGATAATATAACCTTCAACCCTTCACTGAAAGCAAAAAGCCAGTTTATGCGAACTGGAGCTTCTTCTTCGTTGACTTTCTGTAAGCGCATTAACAAAAGAAAAGCAATATTGGGTAACCAACATGCCAATCCGCCTAAAAAAGCCGAAAAACTCCAGTCTGTACTCTTTAAGTAGAAACCCGCACTGAGAATAACAAAAGTCATAAACTGCAAAAATAACAGTTTCAGTGCAACTTTCCCGTTGTAGAGGGAGACAGACATGACGTTTGTATTCTCCAGACTAGCTATCGTAAAAGGTATTACTGAATGATGTATCAAACTGTCTTTGCTATAAAGTGTCAAGTGACAAAAACGAGCAAATTATACGGGGCGTGGCAATGAATTCAATCAATAAGTAGCGAAAAAGTGAAGATTAATTTAAATTTCTTACCAAGGTTCCATTTATGAAAAATGATTAAGAACAAAAAGAGTAAAAATAATAGTGCTGAAGAAAATAAATAGCGTGATACACATCACAAATATAAAAGTATAAATAAAGCTTATTTCATAAAATATATAACAGAGTTAACAATTAAACTCCCTTTTATGAACAATTTAGTGGCAATTGAAAAATAATTAGCCAATTTTCAATTAAATAAATTCAATATTTTTATAATGCACAGAATTATTAATTTATTTTGGAAATAAAAAGAGAAAAACTGAGGTTACAAAGAGAATTAAAGTAAAAGATAATGAATTGTTAATTTATTGTTTTATTGAGGTGAATTTTAATGACTCTCATAAATCCCCATAAAACAAATGGCGATAACATTGTAAATATTATCGCCAGAGCACAAAAAATGAAAAAAGGATCTGTGAGACTCAAGATATTTGATTAAATAATCACCAAATGTCTTTGTTCATTCAATTCAGGTATCGATAAGCTAATCACTTTTTCAGGCATTTTTAATCCATTATCAGCAAGTTCATCTAACTCTTCTTGATGAATTTGTCCTTTCAATGCATAAAAACGACCATGTTCTTCAGTCACTAAATGAGAGCACCAAGAGAGCATATCGTTCATAGAGGCAAATGCTCTACTGATAACGCCATCAAAAGGCTTCTCTGTTTGGTATTCTTCAACGCGATATTGAACAGGTTCGATATTATCAAGTCCTAGTTCGTGCTGAACTTGCTTCATAAAGCGAACACGCTTACCTAAGCTATCCAATAATACAAAATGGTGATCGGGACGCATTATCGCCAGTGGAATACCGGGCAATCCAGGACCTGTTCCCACATCAATAAATCTTTCACCTTCAAGATATTGACTCACAACAATGCTATCCAAAATATGACGGATAAGCATTTGCTGTGGATCTCTTACAGAGGTGAGGTTGTAAGCTTTATTCCATTTATCAAGCATCGCGACATAACCCGTAAGTTTTTCAGCTTGAATATCTGTAAGCTCAATATTGGCTTGCTTAGCCAGCTTTTTTAGCCGATTAAGTAAGTCACTCATGATGCACTCCTGCGTAATAGGCCTTGTTTTTTCAACCAAACTAATAAAATGGAAATAGCAGCAGGTGTGACTCCTGAGATCCGCGATGCTTGTCCGATCGATGTCGGTTTGTGATCGTTAAGTTTTGCAATAACTTCGTTAGATAATCCGCTGACTTGTTTATAGTCCAGATCAATCGGTAACGCGGCATTTTCATTGCGTAGTTGTTTTTCGATCTCTTCTTGCTGGCGACTAATGTAGCCTTCGTACTTAACTTGGATCTCAACTTGTTCAGCAGCTTGTGGTTTTGAATCATCAATACCCGGTGCAAAACGAGTGATATTCTTCAGTATGTCGTAAGTCATCTCAGGGCGACGTAATAAATCTTCGCCATTAGCTTCTTTGGATAATGGCGTATTTAGCAATTCATTGATTTCTGAAAGATTATCAGCTTGTGGATGAACCCAAATATTTCTTAAACGTTGACGTTCTTTTTCAACAAGCTCAACTTTTTCACTAAATTGTGCCCAACGGTTGTCATCAACCATACCTAATTCACGACCAATTTCAGTTAGACGTAAATCAGCATTATCTTCACGTAACATCAAGCGATATTCAGCACGAGAAGTAAACATGCGGTATGGCTCTTTTGTACCAAGAGTACAAAGATCGTCAACTAATACACCAATGTATGCTTGGTCACGACGTGGGAACCAACCTTCTTGATCGAAGGCATAACGTGCCGCATTAAGTCCTGCGAGCATGCCTTGAGCAGCGGCTTCTTCATAACCCGTTGTACCGTTAATTTGGCCAGCAAAGAATAACCCGTTGATAAATTTGCTTTCTAGGGTTTGTTTTAGATCTCTAGGATCGAAGAAGTCATATTCAATAGCATAACCAGGTCTAATGATCTTCGCATTTTCCATACCTTTCATGGAATTTACTATTTGCATTTGAACATCAAAAGGTAAGCTGGTTGAAATACCATTTGGGTAAATTTCGTTACTTGTTAAACCTTCTGGCTCTAAAAAGATCTGATGTGAATTACGATCAGCAAATCTCATCACTTTATCTTCAATAGATGGGCAATAACGAGGCCCTATTCCTTCGATGACACCAGCGTACATTGGGCTACGATCGAGGTTATTACGAATAACATCGTGCGTTTTTTCGTTTGTGTATGTGATGTGGCAAGGCATTTGTTCAGGATGCTGATCCACATTTCCTAAAAACGAGAAAACAGGCATTGGAGTATCACCCAACTGAACAGCTAGTTGACTAAAATCGATAGTTCTCGCATCAATACGAGGTGGTGTACCTGTTTTTAAACGACCTACACGTAGCGGTAATTCACGTAATCTGTGTGATAACGAAACTGATGGAGGATCACCAGCACGACCACCACTGTAATTTTCTAAACCAATATGGATTTTACCATCTAGGAAAGTACCAACAGTTAGAACAACAGATTTAGCACGGAATTTTAAGCCCATGCGAGTGACGGCGCCCGTCACTTGGTCGTTTTCAACAATGAGATCTTCAACAGGTTGTTGGAAGATCATTAAATTAGGTTGATTTTCAAGAGTAGTACGAACAGCTTGGCGATAGAGAACACGGTCAGCCTGTGCTCTTGTTGCTCTTACAGCTGGACCCTTACTTGCGTTAAGGGTTCTGAATTGGATCCCTGCATGGTCAATAGCGGTTGCCATTAATCCACCCATGGCATCGATCTCTTTTACCAGATGCCCTTTACCAATCCCACCAATAGCTGGGTTACAAGACATTTGGCCCAAAGTATCAATATTGTGGGTCAGTAATAGGGTTTGACGCCCCATACGAGCTGCAGCCATAGCGGCTTCTGTACCGGCGTGACCACCACCGATGACAATGACGTCAAAGTGTTCTGGATAAAACATGTGTGAACCTTAAATGTTACGAATGCTGAATGTGTTGCATTGGGAAAACGAATTCTACTCAACTTTTTGACAGATACAAGCGAGCAGATCCGCAGGTAATTATTTAAAGATCTTTTTATTTAAAGATCTCTTTATTAGATCTTTTATTAGGGAAGCGATCCTCTGTGGATAAGTGGATTTTCTATTTAAAGATCATAAAAGTGTAAAGGATCATATACTGTGAATGATCCGTGATCTATCTGCTGATAAGCTGGGATCAAAATGACGACTTATACACAGGTCATTTCTTGATATAGCCTTATACAATGGATAACTACGGGTTAACCCCTGCTTTTAAGCAGAGTTATCCACATTCGTTTGCTGTTTTTTTGTGCAAATTAAAGTAAATTTTTCCAAGAAGCCATCCATTCTTCTGCTGGATCTTCCGGAATGTCGTACTTTTGAATATCAATTTCGAGACGATCGCCAAGGCGAGTTGCCCCTTTTTCCACCAATTTTTGATCCAATGTTCTGATCGCACCGCAGAAAGTGTCATATTCACTACTTCCTATGCCGATCGCACCAAAGGTGACATTACTAAGATCAACGGAATCAGCAGATATCTCATTAGCAAAAGGCAGTAAGTTGTCAGGAATATCACCCGCACCATGCGTTGATGTGACCACCAGCCAGATCCCTTCATTTGGAAGATCATTAAGAGAAGGTCCATGGTGCAGATCTGTCTCAAATCCTTCATCAGATAAGATCTCTGCAAGGTGTTCTGCGACATATTCAGCACTACCCATGGTACTGCCACTAATAAGAGTGACTTTTTTCATTAATGATCTCCTTATATTCAAGACGCGCTATTGTACGCTGTGAATCACTTGGGATCTACCTGTGGATAATGTGGTTATAAAAAAAAATAAGAATTTACCCTTATGGCTTGATCGTCCTTATTATCGGGTTTTGCAGTGAGATCAGGGTTTCTGTTGACTGAATTTCATCGATTGTCTGGATTTTGTTGATAAGTACGTCTTGTAAGGCTTCTATACTTTTACACATAACCTTCGTAAAAATACTGTATTGCCCTGTTGTGTAGTACACCTCTACAACTTCATCTAACTTATCTAGTTTATCTAATGCAGTGTGATAGTCTTTTGCGCTCTTAAGAATAATGCCAATAAAGCAGCAGACATCAAAACCGAGTTGCTTTTCACTAATATCAACTCGAGTTCCTGTAATAATTCCCGCCTGCTTCATTTTCTCAACTCGAACATGAATTGTGCCTGGGCTAACTTCGAATTTTTTGGCCAATTCAGCGTAAGGTGTTCTCGCATTCGCCATTAATGCGTGAAGTATGTCACGATCGAGATTATCGATCTGATAAATATTGTCCATAAATTCCCTCTGTTTTTAACGATAATACATTTTTATAGCGTTATTTTTAACGATTTAAAACAAGCAAGGCTATTATTAATGAAGTATATTGAATTTAGTACCCATTTTGTTGCTTAATCTATATCAGCAAAACACGACATCACCACTAGGGATACAAAAATGGAAAAATCATTCATCCAGACTCAACAGCAAATTAGCTTTGTTAAATCTTATTTTTCACGACTGCTGGAAAAAGAATTAGGACTGATTGAAGTTCAAGGACCGATCTTAAGTCGCCTTGGTGATGGAACTCAAGATAACTTATCTGGTCATGAGAAGGCAGTACAAGTTAAAGTCAAATCTTTACCAGATTCTACTTTTGAGGTTGTCCATTCATTAGCTAAATGGAAACGTAAAACATTAGGTCGTTTTGGATTTAGTTCTGGGCAAGGTCTTTATACTCATATGAAAGCTTTGCGACCAGACGAAGATCGCTTAACTCAAATCCACTCAGTTTATGTTGATCAGTGGGATTGGGAAAAAGTGATGGAAGATAAAGAGCGTACAGTTCCTTATCTTAAACAGACAGTGGGTAAAATTTATCAGGCAATAAAAGAAACTGAAAAAGCCGTCAGCGAAGAATTTGGTCTGGTACCGTTCCTGCCAGATCAAATTCAATTTATCCACACTGAAGAGTTACTGCGCCGTTATCCTGACCTTGATGCTAAAGGTCGTGAAAAAGCGATTGCAAAAGAATATGGCGCTGTTTTCTTAATTGGTATTGGCGGTAAGCTTTCTAGTGGTGAATCTCATGATGTGAGAGCACCTGATTATGATGACTGGACGACGCCAAACGAAGATGGATTTGAAGGTTTAAACGGTGACATTCTTGTCTGGAACCCTATTCTGCAAGATGCGTTTGAATTGTCATCAATGGGTATCCGTGTCGATCCTGAAACATTAATGCGTCAGTTAACATTAACAGATGATACTAAGCGTCTTGAGTTGGATTGGCACAAAGCATTAATGCATGGTGATATGCCACAAACTATCGGTGGCGGTATCGGCCAATCTCGTTTAGTGATGCTACTGTTACAAAAAGAGCACATTGGACAAGTACAATGCGGCGTGTGGGAAAAAGACACCCGTTTAGCTTTCGCCGATATGCTGTAATTATTGGCGCCAGCGTCGAAGTAAACGACTTTTTAATCCAGTATCAAAACGCCATATATGGTCAAAGATTTTCATGATGCTGGGTTTACCGTAATTGGATAGGGTAACCGCATGGAAGCGATTGTGCTGTTGCTGTTGGCTTTTTTTGATTTTGTTGATTAGGTTTTCGGGTAACCTTTGGGCGACAAAGTCAGAAATAACAACAGCATCAGCATCTTTCCATGCTGGGCTATTGAGTTTTTCTGCGACATTATCTAAACAAGCACTTAAATCCGTACCCCCTCTAAATGACTGATTCAAAAACTTGATAAGATCTTGCAGGCCATTAGACGATGACAACTGATAATGTACAGTTTCAGTGGAAAATAACATCACATGGCATGAACGATTATCAGCTAGCGCTATTTTCATCAATGCTAACCCAAAAGCTTTAGCACACTGCTCATTAAATCCCCCCATCGAACCTGATGTATCAATACATACAATAAAAGGTCCTCTCGGTCTTTCTTCATCATGATGATGAGTTACTGGACGCAATACAGTACGCTCTTGCCAATTGTCTCCTTGCAACCGATAAGTATTGAGTTGTTTTTCTACCAGCTTTCTATAAAACTCATATTCGATTTCATTAATACCTAACAAAGCGAGTTCAGCAGGAAGTAAGCGCAAGATATCATCACTGAGCCCTATTCCATTGACTTGCTCAGGTGTTGTATCGGGTGCTTTCTCAACAATAGTCACAGGTTCAAAAATCACACTCTCTTCAGGAAGTGATTTGGCTGTTTTGCTACGTCCAAGCAAACTTGCGAGTTTATGTAACTCAGGTTGTTGATCGAGAAAGTCGCTATAACGTTGAATAATTTTCTCATCGAAAGGTGTTTTTGTTAAAACGCCTTTGCTCATATCCCATAAACGCCCTGCTGCACGCTCATTTTCTGAGAATGTATTACTTAAGCTTCCACTTAACGCTAAACGTTCTTGTAATTCAGCAAGGAGTTGCTCTTGCTCTTGGTCAAATAGGGCTTTGTGTAATGCAGTGACTTGGAAAATTAAACTTATCCGCCAATGTTGAATAAACAAAGCTTGTTGAGCTGGTGAAAAAGGCTTATTGGTTTTGATCAGCTGCGATGCTTCTTCAATAAAAGAGGAATCTAGCTTGTTTAATTCAGCCAGTATTTGCTCTACTTGCTGATTAAATATGGCGTTACCTAATGACTGTGTTTGTTGATAAAGGGCAAATTCATCAGCAATCATGGTAGGTACTAAGGTTTCTTTTACTCTTTGCTGTAAGCTTTTTTTCCATTGGTGAATATCTTTAAGTAAGGCTTTTTTGAGTCTTGGGTGTTTTTCAAAAAATACCGCTAATTGAGGCGATGCAAGTACAGCAATAATAACTTCCTCAATAAGCTGCCCTTCATTTATGGCTAAAAGTATATCTAATGTTGAAAGTGTCAGCATAATATCATTACTTTATTTGGCTTTTTAATTGCGATAATTTTTCATTAAGCTGAACAAAACTTTGCTCGATGGAAATAAGCCAATCATTATCAATAAATAAATTTGGTTGATGATGATTAAATTTTTCCTGCTCACCATAAATTTCTTGAGTCAGATCTTTTAATTTATCTAGCCACTCTTTGTTATCTTCAATAGGAGCAGCAGGCGCTGTCTCTTTTTGCTGATAAAGAGATGTTGTTCGACGACTCACATCTAAAATTTCTAATACACCATCTTGGCGTATTTGCGCATTAATTGATTGTGGGAAACCAATACCATTTAAACGCGCTAATAATTCATCCCCTTTAGCTAAAAAGTTTTCTAATGCTTTTTGCTCGATAGTAATAAAGTTAACTTGAATACTATGGATATGCAGAGGGATGTGTAAAAACAACGTGAATTTATCAGCCTGCATTTTTTCTGATAGGCTAAAATGTGCATTTCGCCCAAACATTCCACTTTGTTTTTCAAAACGAAAGGCCTGTTGATCTTGTTTACTTCTTGTTGATTGCATCCACTCAGCCCATAAACTTTCTGTTTTTCTAATTAACTCTAGCTGGTGGTAGGCTTGCTCTGTTAAAAGGCTTTGTAATAGTTTATCTAATAACGCAAATGATGCTTGGTCATGCCACAGGCAATCTTTTAATAAAATAAGATCTAACGGTGAAATAGCACTACGACCATTAAAAAAAGCACTGGCTTGTAAAAGGCGTACCGCTTTTTTCCAGCGTCTATCTGAAACATAAGGTGCTGCATCACTTTTATCTAAAGACTCACGAAGTTGATAAATTAAATCAAATAAGTGGTCATCTAAAGTGATCTTTTCTAATTCTGATTGCCAACGTGAGAACTCTTCTGCGGTAATTTGAATATGTTCTGGAATATGAAAAGAGCCTACTTCTTTATTAATAAGTAATGCACGAAAATTTTTCTTATCTTGTACTTTGGTTAACCAAATACGAATAAGCATTCGGTCATATAGTGCTTCAAGACTACTGTCTGAATCCGGTAGTTCATTAGAGGCGGATACTAATAAACGCATTGGAATAGCAACTTCAGCTTCTCCATTTCTAAATTTACGCTCATTAATCGCCGTTAATAACGTATTAAGAATAGCAGGCCCTGCTTTCCATATTTCATCAAGAAAAACAACTTCAGCATCAGGTAAATATCCTTCAACCAAACGCTGATATTTACCTTCATCTTTTAAAGCTTGAATAGATAAAGGGCCAAAAATTTCTTCAGGGGTTGAAAAACGCGTCATTAGGTATTCAAAAGCTTTAGCCTCTTTAAAGGCTTCTTTCATTCTTCTGGCTATTAAACTTTTAGCAATACCTGGAGGGCCAAGTAAGAAAACACTCTCACCACTCAGTGCTGCAAGTAAACAAAGACGGATAGCTGACTGTCGCTCATAAAGCCCAGTTTCAAGATATTGGCTAAGTTGTGAAATCCGCTCTGCAAGTTGCATAAACACTCCTAATAATGGGTACTTATTTTCGTCATCACCCTGAAAATATCAGAAAAGGATTGCTGACATATAGTCAAACATTCTATTAGCACACAAATTGTTTATAACAAAAATCGATTCAGCTTCCTACTGCTTATTTTTGGTTCTTTTTTGTTTTACTAGCGAAACGTTTCGATGGTGATCACGTTTTTTCATTAATGTTGCTGAGATGATCGGTTTAAAATATTGAATGTCATTTATGCAATACATCTAGAATTTATTACTGAGAGTAAGGAAAAATCATGGAAGCGAAGAAACTTGTGATTTTAGGTAGTGTTAATGCTGATCATATTCTTAATGTTGCCCATTTTCCGCTTCCTGGTGAAACCATTTCAGGTAACCAATTTCAAATGGTCTTTGGCGGTAAAGGTGCTAATCAGGCAGTCGCTGCTGGGCGTTGTGGTGCGAATATTTCATTTCTTGCTTGTTTAGGAAATGACGATATTGGTAAAAAAGCCAAAGCTCAATTAATAACAGATAACATTGATACCAAGAGCATTGAATTAATTGATGACGTAGCAACAGGTGTCGCGCTGATTTTTGTTAATCAGCAGGGTGAAAATGTCATCGGTATTCATGCGGGTGCTAATGGACGACTAGATACAAGTTATGTTCAGCGCCATGGGAATATAATAAAAGAAGCTGATGCTCTATTAATGCAATTAGAATCACCACTTGATTCTGTTTTGAAAGCCGCTGAAATCGCTAAACAAGAAAATGTGCAAGTAATATTAAATCCAGCACCTGCTCAAGCATTACCTGATGAGCTGTTATCACTTGTGGATATTATTACGCCAAACGAAACAGAGACTGAATATCTGACTGGAATTAAAGTCGTAGATGATGAAAGTGCTCAACAAGCAGCGGATGTTCTACATAATAAAGGTATTAAAACGGTTCTTATTACATTAGGAAGCCGTGGTGTTTGGGTAAGCGAACTAAATAATAAAGGTTGTATTGTTCCTGCATTTAAAGTGAAAGCAGTAGATACCATTGCGGCTGGTGATACATTTAATGGTGCATTAATCACTGCTTTATTAGAGGGGCAATCTATGATGCCAGCGATTAAGTTTGCTCATGCAGCCGCTGCCATTGCTGTCACTCGAGCTGGTGCTCAACCATCAGTACCATGGCGTCATGAAGTGGATGCTTTTTTAGCTTCATCCTTATAGAGTGTTTCTTCTATATATAAAGAAAAAGAGAGCATAAGCTCTCTTTTTTAGTTTGAATAAAGCTATTAGGCTTTTTTCTTTTTATTAGTTAGATTATCGCCATCATGTTTATCAAGGAGTAAGAATACAAAGGAAGACAGCAATGTAATGATACCAACCGTAATAAAAGTATAATGGAAGTTATCAACCGTAGTACCCACATTCTCTGTATCAAAATATCCTAAAATAGATGCACTCACTGCAATACCAAAACTAATTGCTAATTGTTGAGTGACAGCCAAAACACTATTTCCTGAACTTGCGTTGTTGTCTGTTAAATCAGCCAATGAAATTGTATTCATTGATGTAAATTGTATAGACATGACCACTCCTAATAAAAAGAGTGGAATGACAAGATAGTAAATAGACATATCCGGTGATTGAAGTGAGAACTGAGCTATCATCAAACCAATGATAATTGTGATAGCAAAGAGTGTTCGGCGATAGCTAAATTTCACTAAGATCTTTGTGACAAATGATTTTGCTAAAATAGAACCTAAAGCCATTGGTGCCATCATCATACCGGAAATTATTGCAGGGTAACCAAAACCCACTTGCAACATAAGTGGCATTAAGAAAGGAATACACCCAGTTCCTAATCTTGTTGCAATATTTCCTGCAATACCGACAGAGAATGTGCGTGTTTTAAATATATTGAGAGGGATTAGTGGTTGCTGGTGGCGTCTTGCATGATTGACGTATAACCCTAGTAAAGAAAATCCCCCTAAAATAATGGCAATAGGAATATAGCGAGAGATATTTTTATCACCAAAAAGATCAAGACTGACAGAAAGCATGACTAAGCCAAAACCAAAGAAAACAAAGCCAAGTAAATCAAACTTACGTTTTGGCATGGTGAAATTAGGCATATGCTTGATGGCATAGAAAATACCTAATAGGCCAATAGGAATATTTATAATAAATATCCAATGCCAAGAGGCATAAGTCACCAATACCCCTCCTAAAAGAGGTCCTGCTATGGGACCTACTAATCCTGGCATTGTGACAAAGTTGAGAATGGGCAGTAATTCGCTGCGTGGATAAGCTCTTAATAAAGCAAGGCGTGCAACCGGCATCATCATTGCACCACCTATACCTTGTATAATTCGTGAAATAACAAGAAAAGTGAGGTTAGGAGAAAGTGCACATAATAAAGAGCCACCAGAAAATAAAGAAACCGCAATAATAAAAATTTTACGTGTTCCGAATCTATCGGCTAACCATCCACTGACGGGGATTAATAATGCAACAGTTAATGTATAGCTGATAACAGCCGATTGCATCGCGAGAGGAGAATGATTAAGGCTTTTTGCTATGTCTGGTAATGCCGTATTAAGAATGGTTGCATCGAGAGCCTGCATAAAGAAAGCCATTGCAGCAATCCAAGGCAACCCAGACATATTTTTGGCGGATTTCAACATGAAGCATATACCGTCTTTGTTCTATATTTTGATTATCGCTTCATTATAAACAGAAAACCTATAAAATTTGTATTAAAACTATTCAATCACTCGTTAATAAGATTAAACAGAGATCACGCGCCTTATTTCCATCTTTATCAATAATTGCCTGAACAATTTGATTATGTGTTTCCGGTTGAACAGTTTCATTACCCACAATAAGATCAAAATACTTTTTATAAGCAGAAAGAAATAATGAGCCAAAAGAGGCAAAGAACGGATTGCCACTTGCTTGATAAATGAGATAGTGGAATTGAGTATCGATATCTAGCCAATGTTGTCTATCAAAACTCTCATCAAGCAACTGCATTTCTCTACCAAATAAAGCAAGAGACTGTTTTTGGCTTTCGGTTGCATTAAATGCGGCTAAATAACAGGCTTGGGGTTCTATTGCTAAACGGACATGATGGAAATAATGGCTGACTTTATTAAATTCACCACTGTCTATCCACCAATTAAGAAGATCATTATCTAATAGATTCCAATTTTGCATTGGAGTGACACGAGTACCTATTCTTGGACGAGGTAAAAGCATTCCTTTAGCAGCAAGCATTTTTATTGCTTCTCTAATAACAGTCCTGCTGACGGAGAGTAATTCTGCTAATTCTATTTCTCCTGGTAACAAAGATTCAGGTTCATAGTGACCAGAAAGAATTTGTTTACCTAATTTTTCAGCAACTATATAAGAAAGATTCTTTTGAGAAGCTGAACGTTGTTCGCTAAATTGCATAATAAAGGTTACCTATACCATAATTTATCTTCTATCTTACGTGAGTCAGCTAGAGAAAGCTGTTCGGATTTTACGCTATCAGCATAAAATTAGAGCGTTTTTCTTTATTTTGTTGAAAAAAAAAGCGAACAGAAAAAAAGTTGAAATAAATACTTGCGCTAATCCGAGAACTCCCTATAATGCGCATCCACTGACCGACGATGAGCTGACAACAGCCGCGAAGGACAGCGAAGAGAAAAGAAAAAAGTTTGAAAAAACTCTTGACTCTTCAGAGGAATAACGTAATATACGCCTCCTCGCAACAACGCAGAAGACCGGAAACGGCAGCGAATGTTGCACTGCTCTTTAACAAATTATCAGACAATCTGTGTGGGCACTCGCAGAGACGATATCTTCTAAAATATTAGATGTATCAAGTCTTGAAGAGTGAACAACAAAAGTAAATTCATTTATGAATAGCTAAGTTTTCGATTTCTTTGAGCATCAAACACTTTTAATTGAAGAGTTTGATCATGGCTCAGATTGAACGCTGGCGGCAGGCCTAACACATGCAAGTCGAGCGGTAACAGGGGAAAGCTTGCTTTCTTGCTGACGAGCGGCGGACGGGTGAGTAATGTATGGGGATCTGCCCGATAGAGGGGGATAACTACTGGAAACGGTGGCTAATACCGCATGACGTCTACGGACCAAAGCAGGGGCTCTTCGGACCTTGCGCTATCGGATGAACCCATATGGGATTAGCTAGTAGGTGAGGTAATGGCTCACCTAGGCGACGATCTCTAGCTGGTCTGAGAGGATGATCAGCCACACTGGGACTGAGACACGGCCCAGACTCCTACGGGAGGCAGCAGTGGGGAATATTGCACAATGGGCGCAAGCCTGATGCAGCCATGCCGCGTGTATGAAGAAGGCCTTAGGGTTGTAAAGTACTTTCAGCGGGGAGGAAGGTGTTAAGATTAATACTCTTAGCAATTGACGTTACCCGCAGAAGAAGCACCGGCTAACTCCGTGCCAGCAGCCGCGGTAATACGGAGGGTGCAAGCGTTAATCGGAATTACTGGGCGTAAAGCGCACGCAGGCGGTCAATTAAGTCAGATGTGAAAGCCCCGAGCTTAACTTGGGAATTGCATCTGAAACTGGTTGGCTAGAGTCTTGTAGAGGGGGGTAGAATTCCACGTGTAGCGGTGAAATGCGTAGAGATGTGGAGGAATACCGGTGGCGAAGGCGGCCCCCTGGACAAAGACTGACGCTCAGGTGCGAAAGCGTGGGGAGCAAACAGGATTAGATACCCTGGTAGTCCACGCTGTAAACGATGTCGATTTAGAGGTTGTGGTCTTGAACCGTGGCTTCTGGAGCTAACGCGTTAAATCGACCGCCTGGGGAGTACGGCCGCAAGGTTAAAACTCAAATGAATTGACGGGGGCCCGCACAAGCGGTGGAGCATGTGGTTTAATTCGATGCAACGCGAAGAACCTTACCTACTCTTGACATCCAGAGAATCCTTTAGAGATAGAGGAGTGCCTTCGGGAACTCTGAGACAGGTGCTGCATGGCTGTCGTCAGCTCGTGTTGTGAAATGTTGGGTTAAGTCCCGCAACGAGCGCAACCCTTATCCTTTGTTGCCAGCGCGTGATGGCGGGAACTCAAAGGAGACTGCCGGTGATAAACCGGAGGAAGGTGGGGATGACGTCAAGTCATCATGGCCCTTACGAGTAGGGCTACACACGTGCTACAATGGCAGATACAAAGAGAAGCGACCTCGCGAGAGCAAGCGGAACTCATAAAGTCTGTCGTAGTCCGGATTGGAGTCTGCAACTCGACTCCATGAAGTCGGAATCGCTAGTAATCGTAGATCAGAATGCTACGGTGAATACGTTCCCGGGCCTTGTACACACCGCCCGTCACACCATGGGAGTGGGTTGCAAAAGAAGTAGGTAGCTTAACCTTCGGGAGGGCGCTTACCACTTTGTGATTCATGACTGGGGTGAAGTCGTAACAAGGTAACCGTAGGGGAACCTGCGGTTGGATCACCTCCTTACCTAAGAGATACGTGTTATGTGTAGTGCTCACACAGATTGTCTGATGAAGAACGAGCAGAAATACCGGTATAGGCTTGTAGCTCAGGTGGTTAGAGCGCACCCCTGATAAGGGTGAGGTCGGTGGTTCAAGTCCACTCAGGCCTACCAAATCGTATTGATACTGCGTTGTGAATTCACTCGTTTACTTATTGTAAACTTCGTGACTCCACGCCTTGTCTCACTGCGATTGGCTCAATTCTTAATTAAAGGAAACTTTCCAATAATAAAGAAACCTGAGAAACAAAAACGGTATTAAAGAATGCATTATGGGGCTATAGCTCAGCTGGGAGAGCGCCTGCCTTGCACGCAGGAGGTCAGCGGTTCGATCCCGCTTAGCTCCACCATAATCTCTTGAATATAAAATAATAATTCAGAGTATATTAGCAATAGTATACTGCGAATTATTTTGCTCTTTAACAATCTGGAACAAGCTGAAAAATTGAAAACAAATCAATATATCACCGAGGTATATTGATGAGTCTCTCAAAATCTCAGACCTTGAAGTGTGAACTCAAGACATTGGTCTTCGAGAGAAACATCTTCGGGTTGTGAGGTTAAGCGAATAAGCGTACACGGTGGATGCCTAGGCAATCAGAGGCGATGAAGGACGTGCTAATCTGCGATAAGCGTCGGTAAGGTGATATGAACCGTTATACCCGACGATTTCCGAATGGGGAAACCCAATATCCAATGGATATTATCATGACGTGAATACATAGCGTCATGAAGCGAACCGGGAGAACTGAAACATCTCAGTACCCCGAGGAAAAGAAATCAACCGAGATTCCCCTAGTAGCGGCGAGCGAACGGGGAACAGCCCAGAGTCTTAATCAATAGCAGCATCAGGAGAACGGTCTGGAAAGTCCGGCAGTAAAGGGTGATAGCCCCGTATCCGAAGATGCTGTTATTGTGAACTCGACGAGTAGGGCGGGACACGTGTTATCCTGTCTGAACATGGGGGGACCATCCTCCAAGGCTAAATACTCCTGATTGACCGATAGTGAACCAGTACCGTGAGGGAAAGGCGAAAAGAACCCCGGCGAGGGGAGTGAAAAAGAACCTGAAACCGTGTACGTACAAGCAGTAGGAGCCTCTTTATGGGGTGACTGCGTACCTTTTGTATAATGGGTCAGCGACTTATATTCTGTAGCAAGGTTAACCGTATAGGGGAGCCGTAGGGAAACCGAGTCTTAACTGGGCGAATGAGTTGCAGGGTATAGACCCGAAACCCGGTGATCTATCCATGGGCAGGTTGAAGGTTGGGTAACACTAACTGGAGGACCGAACCGACTAATGTTGAAAAATTAGCGGATGACTTGTGGATGGGGGTGAAAGGCCAATCAAACCGGGAGATAGCTGGTTCTCCCCGAAAGCTATTTAGGTAGCGCCTCGTGAACTCATCTTCGGGGGTAGAGCACTGTTTCGACTAGGGGGTCATCCCGACTTACCAACTCGATGCAAACTGCGAATACCGAAGAATGTTATCACGGGAGACACACGGCGGGTGCTAACGTCCGTCGTGAAGAGGGAAACAACCCAGACCGCCAGCTAAGGTCCCAAAGTCATGGTTAAGTGGGAAACGAAGTGGGAAGGCTCAGACAGCCAGGATGTTGGCTTAGAAGCAGCCATCATTTAAAGAAAGCGTAATAGCTCACTGGTCGAGTCGGCCCGCGCGGAAGATGTAACGGGGCTAAACCATGCACCGAAGCTGCGGCAGCGACACTATGTGTTGTTGGGTAGGGGAGCGTTCTGTAAGCCTGCGAAGGTGTACTGTGAGGTATGCTGGAGGTATCAGAAGTGCGAATGCTGACATAAGTAACGATAATGCGGGTGAAAAACCCGCACGCCGGAAGACCAAGGGTTCCTGTCCAACGTTAATCGGGGCAGGGTGAGTCGACCCCTAAGGCGAGGCTGAAAAGCGTAGTCGATGGGAAACGGGTTAATATTCCCGTACTGGTGGTAACTGCGATGGGGGAACGGAGAAGGCTAGGTTGTCCGGGCGACGGTCGTCCCGGTTCAAGCATGTAGGCAGAGTGATTAGGCAAATCCGGTCACTTAATGCTGAGGTGTGATGACGAGCCACTAAGGTGGTGAAGCAATTGATGCCCTGCTTCCAGGAAAAGCCTCTAAGCTTCAGGTTACCAACAATCGTACCCCAAACCGACACAGGTGGTCAGGTAGAGAATACTCAGGCGCTTGAGAGAACTCGGGTGAAGGAACTAGGCAAAATGGTGCCGTAACTTCGGGAGAAGGCACGCTGGCGGTAAGTGAAGTCCCTTGCGGACGGAGCCGAAGCCAGTCGAAGATACCAGCTGGCTGCAACTGTTTATTAAAAACACAGCACTGTGCAAACACGAAAGTGGACGTATACGGTGTGACGCCTGCCCGGTGCTGGAAGGTTAATTGATGGGGTTATCCGTAAGGAGAAGCTCTTGATCGAAGCCCCAGTAAACGGCGGCCGTAACTATAACGGTCCTAAGGTAGCGAAATTCCTTGTCGGGTAAGTTCCGACCTGCACGAATGGCGTAATGATGGCCAGGCTGTCTCCACCCGAGACTCAGTGAAATTGAACTCGCTGTGAAGATGCAGTGTACCCGCGGCAAGACGGAAAGACCCCGTGAACCTTTACTATAGCTTGACACTGAACATTGAGCCTTGATGTGTAGGATAGGTGGGAGACTATGAAGTGTGGACGCCAGTCTGCATGGAGTCAACCTTGAAATACCACCCTTTAACGTTTGATGTTCTAACCTAGGTCCATAATCTGGATCGGGGACCGTGTCTGGTGGGTAGTTTGACTGGGGCGGTCTCCTCCTAAAGAGTAACGGAGGAGCACGAAGGTTGGCTAAGCATGGTCGGACATCATGCGGTTAGTGCAAAGGCATAAGCCAGCTTGACTGTGAGAGTGACGGCTCGAGCAGGTACGAAAGTAGGTCTTAGTGATCCGGTGGTTCTGAATGGAAGGGCCATCGCTCAACGGATAAAAGGTACTCCGGGGATAACAGGCTGATACCGCCCAAGAGTTCATATCGACGGCGGTGTTTGGCACCTCGATGTCGGCTCATCACATCCTGGGGCTGAAGTAGGTCCCAAGGGTATGGCTGTTCGCCATTTAAAGTGGTACGCGAGCTGGGTTTAGAACGTCGTGAGACAGTTCGGTCCCTATCTGCCGTGGGCGTTGGAAGATTGAGAGGGGTTGCTCCTAGTACGAGAGGACCGGAGTGAACGCACCACTGGTGTTCGGGTTGTCATGCCAATGGCATTGCCCGGTAGCTAAGTGCGGAAGAGATAACCGCTGAAAGCATCTAAGCGGGAAACTTGCCTCGAGATGAGTCTTCCCTGTCACCTTGAGTGACCTAAAGGAACGTTTAAGACTAAGACGTTGATAGGCTGGGTGTGTAAGCGTAGCGATACGTTGAGCTAACCAGTACTAATGAACCGTGAGGCTTAACCTGACAACACCGAAGGTGTTTTGTCTGAGAGACAAACAGTAGATGAAGTAAGCTTGTTTAAGATTGAATATTGCTGGTTATGACGAGAAATCGAAGTAACGGGTAATAAAACCGAATTTGCTTGGCGGCCATAGCGCAGCGGACCCACCTGAATCCATGCCGAACTCAGAAGTGAAACGTTGTAGCGCCGATGGTAGTGTGGGGTCTCCCCATGTGAGAGTAGGGAACTGCCAGGCATTAAATAAGACGAGAAAGCCAACCCAATGGGTTGGCTTTTTTACGTTTGGGGTTTTAGCTACTCTGAATAAAAAACTATTTTAATTGCTGATAAAGTAATGAACCCGCCGCTGCTCCTGCAACATCGTAAGCAAAATCATGCTATAGAGAATAAATAAAGCTAAAACTGTTGTTATATTCCTCTATAAAAGAGCCACTCTTAACGCTGTTGAACCCTATTCCTGGCACTCTATTGGCACGATTATTCTCTTCTAACATCACTTAATTTGATATCTTTTAGCTCTGGTTATCTCAGACAGATCTTATTAGAAATAGATAATGAGGATATAAATACACTTTTTATTATTAAGTGTATTTCGTATTTAGATATTTTTGACGAGGATATTATTGTGGTTCCTGCTCTTCTGAACTTAATAAATCATAGTTTAAGAGGTTTTTATTCCCATCAATAACAGTTATGGATGATTTAGGCTGATAGCATTCATTTAATGGTGAATGGCATTGTTTTGGTGAGTTATGTTCTATCCCAAGCCAGCTACTTAACAGCCAATAGTTATTTACTGTTGAATAAGGCTTATTTACTGCATCATCATTAATAATAGGTTTAATAGATGATGGGCTATACCAAATAAATAGGGGTATATCATAAGCTTCTTTTCGTGGTGTATTTACACCATGATGATAACGGATCTCTCTATTTTTATCGAGACGCTGTAAAGCGTGATCTGCAAAGTAGAGAATAGAAGCTGGCTTATCTTTGACTCTCTCAATAATGTCATTAATTAATTTATCTGTATAAGCGATAGAGCTGTCATAGCAGTTATCATCATCTTCTTGTGTGAATTTCTTTAAATATTGATTCGGAAATCGATTACAAGCCGGTTCGTGGCTACCATATGTATGTAAGATGATGAGTTTTTTCTGTGCAGATGGCTCATTGAGAGCCTGATCTAAATAAGGAAGTAGCTCTTCATCATATCCGATAAACTCATTCCACTTTTTATTTTGAGCCATATTAGCAATAACAGAAATAACACTGGTCTTTTGATTGCCTTCACCTTGGTTACTTAGCCAATATGTTTTAAATCCGGCGTGATTAGCGAGAGAAACAATATTATCAGCATAATGATTTTTATCCTGTAACTGCTCCAACCCTATATTTGAGAGTGAAATGGGTACAGAGAGAATAGTTACTGGTGCGGGAGAATAAACTTGATTGAATAGAATAAGATTATTCTTTTCTTTCATTAGGTTAGGTGTTGTATCATGCTGATAGCCATAAATTCCTAGATGATCTCTGCGAACTGACTCACCAAGGATAAGAATATAGATTTCTGTATTATCACTGTTTTTATTATATTGATACTCAACTTTCTGAGCAGCAATTTTTCTAATTTGGCGATTTTCATGAAAGGTTCGGACAAGTGCTGCGGCATTATAAAAAGGGGTATTTAGAAGAGTATATTCTGCAAGTAATTTACTTTTGTTATCGTTTCTTAATGCTAAGTTTTTATATATTGGAATAATGGCGATTAATATAACAAATGCAATCACACTTTTTTTTGTTGTTTTTAGATCAGAGACTCGAGCCGCTTTATGGATGAGAAAATAGTAAATGGCAAAAGCACATAGATAAAATAAGACATAGTACTTATTATAAGAAAGCATACCGACAGTTTCACTGCCGTTAGTATTAATAAAAGTTTCAGCAATAGATGATGAAAAAGCAATATCGTGTTCACGATAAAAAAACAGAGAAATAGAAAGGTTTAAAGCCCATAATGCACTAATAATGAAGGTTATTACTTTTCCAAAAACAGAACGATAAATACCACTACACATCAGCATAAGTAGCCAACCAATAAGAACAATATAGATTTTTTGTTCTATATACAGCGTTGAACCACCCAATATTGCAGGTACGATAGATAAGAAAAATAAAAGTGCGTAATGAGTTAACCGAGACATAATCTATTTAAAAACTACCACCTCTTCTTATGTAGAATAAAAAGTTAACCATTTACTTTTTGACAATACAAGCCTTGTTTGGCTGAAGTGTGTCTGAAATTGCTATTATTATGGCTATTCCTCACTATTTTGGGCTTTTTGAGTTTATTAATAAGCGATATAGCAAATAAGTTGTGTTTGTTTTTGTTTGTAATTTATTGATTTTAATTTAATTTATCTTTCTATTTATAATAATGAAATAACTAATAATAAGTTATTTAAATAATCGTATAGATATGTAGTTAAAGCTTAAAATTATTCTAAATAAGTAGATAATAGAAATATCATCGAGATTTTTATGATGATTGATGAAAATGTTGAAAATGAATAACCCCAAAGTTAAAAATCACTTTGGGGTTACTTTTATTTAGAAAGATAACATTATTTCAAGCTGTTAGTGTTGTTTACCTTGTTCAATGCCTAAGCCAATTTGAGAACGAATAAACTGTGCTTGGAATTTTGCTTTCTCTTGCTCACCTAAAGATGATTTATCTGTAATAGAGAAAAGCCACGAGACAACAAAAGCAATAATTATTGAGAATAATGCTGGATATTCATAAGGGTAGATAGGTTTTTCATGGCCTAAAATACTCACCCAAATTGTTGGTCCTAAAATCATTAATGTGACCGCTACTAATAAACCAGACCATCCTCCCGCCACAGCACCTCGTGTTGTAAGCCCTTTCCAATACATAGATAACAATATGATTGGGAAGTTACAGCTTGCCGCAATAGAGAAAGCTAATCCCACCATAAAGGCGATATTTTGCTTTTCAAATAAAATACCTAAACCGATAGCGACGATGCCTAAGATAACGACAGTAATTTTAGATACTTTTAGCTCTTGTCTTTCATCGGCATGACCATTTTTAATTACATTGGCGTAGAGATCATGTGATACCGCAGATGCACCCGCTAGAGTTAGTCCTGCAACAACAGCTAAGATAGTGGCGAAGGCAACGGCTGAAATAAAGCCTAAGAAGAAATTACCGCCAACAGCATCGGCTAAGTGAACTGCCGCCATATTGGTTCCACCAATCAAAGCACCAGCGGCATCTTTGAACACAGGATTAGGGCTAACGAGTAAGATAGCGCCGAAACCAATGATAAAAGTAAGGATATAGAAATAACCGATAAAACCTGTTGCATAGAAAACACTCTTACGGGCTTCTTTTGCATCGCTAACAGTAAAGAAGCGCATGATGATATGAGGAAGTCCCGCCGTACCAAACATAAGTGCAAGACCTAAAGAGAGAGCAGATATAGGATCAGAAACCAAACCACCAGGGCTCATGATAGAGAACCCTTTTGAGTGAACACTAACGGCTTCTTTAAATAAGGTGTTGAAATTAAAATCGACAGCTTTCATAACCATAACAGCCATAAAACTTGCACCTGCAAGTAATAAAATGGCTTTAATGATTTGAACCCATGTGGTGGCTAGCATGCCCCCGAATAGAACATATAGCACCATTAGAATACCGACGAGTACAACGGCAATATGATAATTTAAGCCGAAAAGGAGTTCGATTAATTTTCCGGCACCTACCATTTGTGCAATCAGATAAAGTGCAACAACAACTAGTGATCCAACAGCTGAAAGTGTTCTAACGGGTTTAGGGCTTAAGCGATAAGAAACAACATCAGCAAAGGTATAACGCCCTAAATTACGTAAGCGTTCAGCAATGATAAAAAGAATGATAGGCCAACCGACTAGAAATCCAATTGAATAGATAAGTCCATCATAACCCGAGGTATAAACTAGTGCAGAGATCCCTAAAAAGGATGCGGCAGACATAAAGTCACCGGCGATAGCCATTCCGTTTTGAAAACCCGTAATTTTCCCGCCAGCAGTATAGTAATCAGCACGAGAGCGGGTACGTTTAGAAGCCCAATAAGTGATGTAAAGTGTTAATCCTACGAATATTAGGAACATTATAATGGCCTGAATATTCATAGGTTGTTTCTCACCTCCTTCTGTTATTGCGGTAGCGTAAGCAACCGTTGAGGAGAGGAAAAATAAGCTTATTGCATAGAGTAACTTTCTCATTTTTCTACCTCTTCAATAATTTCAGCGGTAAGTTTGTCGAACTCTGTATTGGCTTTAATAACGTAAATGCCTGTTAATAAAAATGAGGCGATGATTAAGCCCATACCAATAGGAATACCTCGAGTAATGTAGCTTCCTTCATACAGTGGCGTACCTAACCATTGTGGATAGAACGCTATAAGTAAGATAAATGAGACATACATAACGAGCGTAATAATTGAAAGTGTCCATGAAAAACGACTACGTTTATTAACCAGTTCTTTAAAGCGAGGGTTGTTTTCTATCTCTTGATAAATATTGGCATTCATCAGAGTTCTCCTCTATATAATTGTTTGGTTTATCACTTGATTTAGAGGCTTCAATCCCCCGCATTTCATGATTTTTAGGTAAGAGAGCCCAGCAAAGACATTTTCATGCCTTTGCTTTGTCGTATTACGTTTTTTAAATGACAGCTATTTGTTGTGTGTTAAGCAGTGAGTGATAGAGACTGTTTTTCTTCTAACAGTTTCTCTACAACACCCGGATCAGCGAGTGTTGAGGTATCCCCGAGGTTAGTTGTGTCGCCAGAGGCAATTTTACGCAAGATACGACGCATAATTTTCCCTGATCGTGTTTTGGGTAAGGAATCTGTCCAATGTAGGATATCTGGTGTGGCTATTGGTCCTATTTCTTTACGTACCCAGTTGCGAACTTCAGTGTAAAGTTCAGGTGTTGGCTCTTCACCGTGATTTAAAGTGACATAAGCATAAATAGCTTGCCCTTTAATATTGTGAGGAATACCAACTACTGCGGCTTCTGCAATTTTAGGGTGTGCAACAAGAGCGGATTCAATCTCTGCTGTTCCTAAACGGTGACCTGAAATATTCAAGACATCATCAACACGTCCTGTTATCCAATAGTCACCATCTTCATCACGGCGAGCACCATCACCAGAGAAATACATACCTTTAAAGGTTGAGAAGTAAGTTTGTTCAAAACGCTCATGATCACCAAAAAGTGTTCTTGCTTGACCCGGCCAAGAATCAGTAATCACTAAGTTGCCTTCGCAAGCCCCTTGTTGTACTTCTCCCATATTATCGACAATTGCTGGCTGAACACCGAAGAAAGGACGTGTTGCTGAACCCGGTTTTAGGTCCATAGCACCCGGCAATGGCGTTATCATGAAACCACCGGTTTCTGTTTGCCACCATGTATCAACAATAGGACATTGGCTACGCCCCATCTTCTGATAGAACCATTCCCATGCTTCAGGGTTAATAGGTTCACCTACAGAGCCTAGAATACGCAGAGAAGTACGTCGAGTACCTTCAATCGCTTTATCACCCTCAGCCATTAATGCACGGATTGCGGTAGGTGCAGTGTATAAGATATTGATTTGGTGCTTATCAACAACTTGGGCCATACGGTTAACCGATGGATAATTAGGAACACCTTCAAACATAACGGTAGTGGCACCATTTGAAAGAGGACCATACAGTAAGTAGCTGTGTCCTGTTACCCAACCCACATCAGCGGTACACCAATAAATATCGCCTTCGTGATAATCAAAGGTGTATTTAAAGGTCATTGATGCATAAACGAGATAGCCCCCAGTTGTGTGCAGTACACCTTTAGGTTTACCTGTTGAGCCAGAGGTATACAGAATAAAGAGAGGATCTTCCGCGTCCATAACTTCAACATCACATTCTGTGCTGACACCTTGAATGATTTCATCCCACCAAACATCACGTCCTTCAATCCATTGTTCGGTATGTCCTGTTCGACGAAATACCACTACATGATTAATAGGAGGGATATCGGCATGATTTAAAGCATCATCAACATTTTTCTTTAACGGGATAGCGCGACCCGCACGTAATCCTTCATCAGCTGTGATCACTAATTTAGCTTTTGAATCGATGATCCGACCTGCAACAGCTTCAGGAGAGAAACCGCCAAAAATGACAGAATGGATAGCTCCAATACGAGTACAAGCGAGCATAGCAACCGCGGCTTCTGGCACCATCGGCATATAAATCGCCACAACATCGCCTTTTTTAATACCTAAGTTTTTTAATACGTTAGCGAACTGGCAAACATCTTGATGGAGTTGTCGGTAAGTGATTTTTTTCGACTCATTCGGTGAGTCGCCTTCCCAAATAATGGCGACTTGATCTCCTCGTGTTTTAAGGTGGCGATCAAGACAGTTTTGACTGATATTTAGCTGACCATCTTCAAACCAGCGAATGCGTACATGGCCTGGGTCAAAAGAAGTATTCTTTACCACAGTATATGGTTTTATCCAGTCAATGATTTTCCCTTTATCTGCCCAAAAGGCCTCTGGGTTTTTGATGGATAATTCATAATCTTTTTGGTATTGCTCTTTATTGATCAGGGCGTGTTCTGCAATGCTTGCAGGAATATGATGTTGGTTTATTTTTGTCATAATAGTTCTCCTCACTGTTGTTAATACTATGTCAAAAAGTCGTTAACAAAAGAGGGCGAATAAAGATTGTTTCTTTTTTGCGCAGAAGATCACGAATTAATGGAAATGCTTTTCATGGAATGTTCAATTAGTGCTAAAGCTAGCTAGGCATTATTTATCTACTATTTTCTTGTTTAATAGGATCATCGTTTAATAGAACGCTTTTAAATTAAAATAATATACTGTGAAAATTAATTTAACCGTGCTGGATAAAAAAACCACAAAAATAATATGGATATGATAATGATTTTCATTAACGTTTTTTTCACTATAATGAAATGAAAAGATAAATCACATGGTGTGATCCAAGATAAAACAGCACTGGAGATTAATATGAGCTATACATTACCTGCACTGCCTTATGCTTATGATGCATTAGAGCCTCACTTTGATGAGCGTACAATGGAAATTCACCATACTAAGCATCATCAAACTTATGTGAATAATACCAACACCGCATTAGAAAAGTTACCTGAGCTTGCTGGCTTAGAGATTGATGAGTTAGTTAAAAATCTTCATAAAGTGCCTGCCGATCAACGTACTTTTTTACGTAATAACGCAGGTGGTCACTCTAACCACTCATTATTCTGGAAAGGTCTGAAGCTAGGCACTCAATTACAAGGTTCACTAAAAGACGCGATTGAACGTGATTTTGGTAGTGTTGATGCCTTTAAAGAGTTATTTGAAAAAGCAGCTGCTAGCCGTTTTGGTTCTGGTTGGGCTTGGTTAGTATTAAAAGACGATGGCAAACTTGCGGTAGTTTCTACAGCAAACCAAGATAGCCCATTAATGGGTGAAGAGTTAGCTGGCGCATCTGGTTACCCAATTGTAGGGTTAGATGTGTGGGAGCATGCTTACTACTTAAAATATCAAAATCGTCGCCCTGATTATATTAAAGCGTTCTGGTCGGTGGTTAACTGGGATGAAGCGCAAAAGCGTTTTCAGAGCAAAGCATAATTGAGTAGATAGCTTCCTTTCTCTTTTATATTTTCAATGCCGACATTTGTCGGCATTGTTTCTTTTGAACACTATCTTTACTATGAGTTATTCTTTTCTGTTTAGGTAGTGAGCTATGCGTTATTTTCCTAGTGTTTTTATCGGTAATGTCACAACAACATCTAATGGATTTACCAGTGCGATCACCAAAAGGCTGGTGGATGGCCATATCAAATTAACATCACTGGGATTAGAAGGTGATGAGCAAGCAGAAAAGAGTTTTCACGGTGGCCCTGATCGCGCACTTTGTCACTATCCTAAAGAGCATTATCTTTATTGGGCTGAGCAATTCCCACAATTGACAGACTTTTTTCATGCCTCTGCATTTGGTGAAAATATCTCAACAACAGGTATGACAGAAGAGAATGTCTTTATTGGTGATATTTATCAGTGGGGAACAGCATTAATTCAAGTGACTCAACCTCGCTCTCCTTGCTACAAACTTAACACAGTGACTGAAGTCAGTAACTTTTCGCAAATTATGCAAGATAGTGGTTATTGTGGTTGGTTGTATCGTGTTGTGAGTACAGGTGAAACAGGTAGTCATCATCCGCTTGTCTTGGTTTCAAGAAACAGTGATGTCTCTGTTAAAGAAGCGATTTCGATTGCTTTTCATATGCCATTTGATGAAGAGCTTTATCATCGTTTATTAAGTGCTGCCGGATTATCAGCAAGTTGGAGCAAGACTATGCAGTTAAGACTGCAAAATCAAACTATTGAGAGTTTTAATCGACGGTTATTTAAAGAGTAAATAGTTAACTTATTGATAATTAATATTATTATTAATAAAAATTAGCTTGTAGGCTAATTTTAAGTTAAGGAAAAGCTTGTGTTTGAGATTTTATACCACCCAAATGCTTGGAATGAAGTATTAGAGTTACCTCTTCAAATACGAGTTAAATACGATAAACTTATTACTAAGATAGAGCACGATGCTCGTTTATTAAGAGAGCCTGATACAAAATATTTAGGGGATGGTCTTTTCGAGATCCGTACTATGGGTACTGATATTGCTAGAGGCATATGGATATACCATAAAAGAAATACAATTATTATGCTTCGTGTCTTTATTAAGAAAACACAAAAAATATCAAAGAAAGAGATTGAGATCGCCTAAAAACGATTGATGGAGGTGCTCAATGAAATTGAGAAGTCATAAAGAATTACATAATGAGATGATGGAAGATGAAGAATATCGTGTGGCTTGGGATGATGAAACGCGCAAGGAAAAATTGAGAGACACATTGGCCCAATGGCGAAAACGCGATAATCTGACAAAAGCACAAGTTGCTGAGCGAATGGGTGTAACACCACCAGTAATTACCAGAATAGAAAATAATATTACTAAAGCGAGTGTAGATACCTTAGCGAGATATGCGTACGCTTGTGGTATTAAGAACCCAATAATCCCTCTTTACTAAAAAAAACACCTCCCTAAAAATAGGCGAGGTGTTTTTTATGTATTAACGAAAAATTATGGATGTGCAATAAATCCGATTGCGTCATAAACCTTATCTAAGGTTGCTTGAGCGCGAGCTTTGGCTTTATCAGCACCTTCTTTCATGATTTTATTGAGCAGTGCTTCATCATTACGGAAAGTGTTAAAACGCTCTTGAATGTTGGTTAGCATTTCAGATACTGCATCAGCGACAGCACCTTTTAGATGACCGTACATTTGGCCTTCAAATTCAGCTTCTAATTCAGGGATCGTTTTACCTGTAACACCCGCTAAAATATCGAGTAAGTTAGAGACACCTGCTTTGTTTTCAAGATCGTAAATAACGCGAGGTGGCTCTTCTGAGTCTGTCATTGCACGTTTGATCTTTTTAGCTGCTGCTTTTGGATCTTCCAGCAATGCGATAACGTTATTACGGTTATCATCAGACTTAGACATTTTTTTAGTCGGATCTTGTAATGCCATTACACGAGCACCGCCTTTTGGAATAAAAGGATCTGGTACGGTGAAGATATCGCCATAAATAGCGTTAAAGCGCTGAGCAATATCACGGCTTAATTCAAGATGTTGTTTTTGGTCGATACCAACAGGTACTTGGTTTGTTTGATAAATCAGAATATCCGCTGCCATTAATACAGGATAATCGAATAACCCTGCGTTGATGTTTTCAGAGTGACGAGCTGATTTATCTTTAAATTGAGTCATTCGGCTCAATTCACCAAAATAGGTATAGCAGTTAAGTGCCCAGCTTAATTGTGCATGTTGTGGAACATGTGACTGAACAAAAATAGTGCTTTTTTCTGGATCAATACCACAAGCAAGATACAGAGCCAGTGTATCTAAGGTTCTTTTTCTTAGCTCTTTAGGATCTTGGCGTACTGTAATGGCGTGTTGGTCAACGATACAGTAAATGCAATCATAGTCATCTTGCATTTGTACCCATTGACGCAGTGCACCCATATAGTTTCCGATAGTTAATTCACCAGAAGGTTGTGCACCACTGAATACAATTGGCTTTTGTGCCGTTTTTTCTACTGAAGTCGTCATTTTAATTCTGTTCCACAGTTGTCATTGGCGTGATATCGAGGATAGAGAGCAAGTCAGCAAAA